>NZ_PKUB01000018.1:3482-189011 GCF_002868845.1 Desulfuromonas sp. | reverse complement strand
TTGAGTTCTCTCACAGAGAGGCCGGATATACGGCAGCAATCCTGTCCCTGTCATTCAGTTCACAAGCCCTTGCAAAGCGGGGGGAGACCATATATGAGCAAAGCGAACGGGCGTGAGAAAAGAGTCCGTGACAAGTGACGCGTGACGGGTAACGAGAAAGAAAAGTGCGCCATTCCGGTTCACGGGTCGCGGCCACCGGTTTTCGACTGTCCCTTTGCGTCCTCAGCGACCTTGAGAGAGCGCAAGCGAACGGGCGTGAGGCCGATCTTGACTTTCCCGAGCCCCCTTCCCCGCCTCGCCTTGCGCCCCCGCTCCCCTCATCTACAATAAAAGCATCCCGGGCCACGATACCACTGCGGCCCGCAGCCAGGAGGGAACCGTGCTCGACGCGCTTGCGGGAATCAAGGGGCTCTACCGCGACTTCGCGGTCATCGGCGGCGAGCTGGCGATCGTCGTGGTCGCCCTGCTGCTGCTCGACGCCGTCGTCCGGCTCGCCTTTCGCCGCCTCGACGCGATCCCGCCCCTGCGCCGGTTTCAGGGCCGGGCCAAGGCGCTGCGCCGATCGGTGCGCTGGGCCCTGTTCGGAGCCGGGCTGTTGCTGTGCGCCGCAGTCGCCGCCTACAACGGCCTCCTGATCTACCGCGGGGTCGACGTCTTCACCGCCACCCGGGACCAGTTCGCCCGCATCCCACCCGATTTCTGGAAGCAGCTGGGGATCGGGGCGGCCAAGGTCGTCGCCCTGGTGATCGCCGCCCGCCTGATCGTCCGCTGGCTCCGGAAACTGATCGGCGTCCTCGAAGGGCGGGCCATGGCCTTCGAGCAGCTGCGGGCCAACGACGAGGCGATCACCGCCTTTTTCGCGGCGCTGCGGCGCATCGTCAGCAACGCCATCTGGCTGAGCCTGCTCATCGTCGCCAGCGGCCTCCTCCCCTTCCCCGCCGCGGTCCCCGGCTACCTGACCATCGCCCTGAACATCTACCTGGCAGTCGCCCTCGGCCTCCTTCTGGTCCACACCATGGCGGTGATCATCGACAGCCTCGAGGCGCTGAGCAAGAAGTACTGGTACCGCGAGGGCTACCTCGGCTGGTACGAGCGGCTGAGCGCCCTCGTCCCCCTGCTGCGCCGCTGCCTCGAATACGTCATCTACGTCGCGGTGGCGACGGTGGTCCTGAGTCAATTGCAGTTCATCGCACACCTGGCGGTCTACGGGCCGAAGGTTGTCAAGGCGATCGGCATCGTCTTTCTCGCCAAGGTGGCGGTGGAGATCGCCAACCTCCTCGTCGACCGCTCCCTGTCCGGCGAGGACGACGCCTCGGAGGTGGAGCGGCAGCGGCGTCTGACCATCGGGCCGATCGTCAAGAGCCTGCTCGGGACCACGGTCTACTTCGTCGCCTTCGTCCTCATCCTCCGAGCCTTCGACCTCAACCCCCTGCCGATCCTCGCCGGGGCGGGGATCCTCGGGGTGGTCATCGGCTTCGGGGCGCAGCCCCTGATCAACGACGTCGTCTCGGGATTCTTCATCCTCTTCGAGAACCTCTACCTGGTCGGCGACTACATGGAGACCGGCAACGCCCGCGGCACGGTCGAGTCCATCGCCCTGCGCACCACGCGCATCCGCGACCCCAACGGGCAGGTCCACATCCTGCGCAACGGACTGATCGGCGAGGTGGTGAACTTTTCCAAGGAGTACACCCACGCGGTGGTCGAGGTGGGGGTGGCCTACGAGTCGGACCTGAACCAGGTCTACCGGGTCCTCGGCGAGGTGGGCAGCCAGTTCCAGAAGGAATGCGCCGACGTCCTCGAACCGACCCAGATCAGGGGGCTGAAAGACTTCGGCGACTCGGCCCTGCTGGTGCGCACCGTGACCCGGGTGAAACCGGGCCGCCACCGCCAGGCCGGGTTCGCCCTGCGAAAACTGATCAAGGAGGCCTTCGACCGCGAAGGGATCGAGATCCCCTTCGCCCAGCGGGTGGTGTCTTTCAAGGAGGCCGGGGGCAGGGAAACCTTCGAGGAAGAAGGGTCCGCCCCGCAGCCGGAAGATGGATGAAAAAGGCCCTGCCCTTCGAATCCCGTTAATGCAAAACGATGAAAGGGGTAGACCGCAGATGTGATCTATCCGAACCGGTGGCGGGAGATCGCCAACTACGGATCGGGCATCCCGCCCTCCCCTGCGCAGGCCCCCCTCCGCTCGCTGACGCGGCCGTCCCTGGCCGCTCTTCTGACATTAAGTCAGCGCTCGCTTCGCTTCGATTCCCGCCCTTTGCAAAACGGTGAAAGGGGTAGACCGCAGATGCAGTCTACCCCTTTCAAAATGGTGGAGGTGGCGGGAATCGAACCCGCGTCCGAAAATCTTTCACGTAAGGCTTCTACATGCTTAGTTCGTGTATTGAATTAACCCTTGAAACTCCCACGAACAGGATTTCCTTCGGGCGAGCCTGCTTGATTTCGCCCCAGTGCCGCAGACACTCACTGAAACTATCCCGCTGAATAACGTTTCAAGTCCCACACGGGCGATGGGTCAAGAAACGTGGTCGCTTATTTAAGCGGCCAGTGCGTAACGAACGTCAGTATCGGCGTTTGTATGTGTTGGGCTTTTTTACGGAGCCTGCCCACTCCGGCATGCAACCTTCGCTTCCAATCCCCGTCGAAACCTTGGCACCCCCATTCTGTTGGTTAAAAAAATGGTGAGGGTGTGGAAGGAACGATGGAAAATATGCTCGTCTGATTCGCTCGATTTTTCGAGTCACAGAGGATGTCTTTTCCACTCAATTCCTTCCGCCTTCTCACATGTCCATTATGGCACAACCTGACCGAAAAACCAACCCTAGCGGTGGTGCTCGCGAATGGCGCGGGCGGTCTCGCGGTCGTGCTGTTTGCGCTTTAGGGTCTCGCGCTTGTCATGCAGTTTCTTGCCTCGGCCGACGCCGATCTCGATCTTGGCGCGGCTGTTCTTGAAGTAGATCTTTGTCGGCACCATGGCGAGGCCCCGCTCATCGACCTGCTTGGTCAGCTTGAGGATCTCCTCCTTGTGCAACAGCAGCTTGCGGACCCGTGTTGGATCGGGGTTTTCCCGATTGCCGAACTCGTAGGGGGTGATGTTCATGTTGTTGATAAAGACCTCCCCCCCCTTGATGCGGCAGAAGGACTCCTTGATGTTGACCTGACCGAGACGCAGCGACTTGACCTCGGTGCCGGTGAGGACAAGTCCCGCCTCGTAGACGTCCTCGATGAAATACTCGTGGTAGGCCTTTTTGTTGGTGGCGATGATCTTAATGCCCATGCGTTTCTTCCTCGGCGGTCAGGATCTGGATAATGCGGGGCATGAAGGTCTCCTCGGGGATGGCCCTGCTGCCGACGCGAATGACAAGAAACGTCCCCACCAGGAAGGCGGTGCCGATGAGCGCCGCGAGCAGATTGGGGTCGGGGCCGTTTTCCAGCTGCATGCCGATGACCTGGCCGAGGCCGGCGCCGACGATGAGGCCGATCAGGGGCACGATGTAGAGGAAGAAGGACGACTGAAGAAAGTTCTTGGTGGTCGTGGCGATCTTGACCCGGTCGCCGACCCGGGCGCCGATCTGGTTCTGCGCCTGGACCAGCATCGACTTTTCGTCGTCCCCCATCCGGCACAACCCCGAAGAGGCGCAGTGTTCGCAGAAGCTGCCCCTTTTGCAGAGCACCACCGCCCGCTGCTTCCCCTTCAGTTCGACGACGGTTCCGATCTCTTCGAGCATGGGACACCTCTCCCCCTGCGGGTCTTTTTCCTCCAGTCTATCACCGGGCGGAAATCGGGGGGCATTATAGGGGGAGATCACCCCTTTGGCAAGACCTCCCTCCCGTCCAGGACCAGGGCCGCCACCTCGGCGCCGCGCCCCGGGGCGCAGAGGAAAGAAAATAACTCGTCAAGGGGAGGAAGGACTTTCGGCCTCAGCACCTGAAAATGCCCCCCCCAGCCGGGCTGCAGGGCGCCCATCTCCCCGTCGAGGCCGAGGGCGCGGGCGCCGCCGAGGGTCGCCGCTTGCAGCAGTGCCTCGGGAGGGGCCTCCTCCAGCCAGGAGGCGGCGAAGGCGAGCTCGTCCCAGACAGACAGGGAGTCGTTGCTGGCCAGGCTGTCGGTGCCGAGGGCGAGGGGGATCCCGGATTTCAGGTAGCGGGCCGCGGGGGGCCTGCCGACCTTGAGACGGGCGTTGGAGCGGGGACAGAGAACGACCGGTGAGCCGGCCGAGGCCAGCGCCTCGAAGTCGGATCCTTCGACCTGGACGCCGTGGGCGAGAAGGTTCCAGGGGACCAGCCCTCCCCTTTCGGCGAGGTAGGGGGCCGGCCGGCGCCGGGCAGGGGGCGGGAGCATGTCCCCCCAGCCGACAAAGGGGTAGAGAACCCGGGCGAGGTCCCCCTCCGATTCAAGCAGGAAGGCGACCTCCTCGGGGGATTCGGCGAAGTGCATGCTCGCAGGCAGGCTGCGGCGCCGAACGAAGTCGAGGACGTCTTCGAGATACTCGGCCGAAAGGGTGTAGGGGGAATGGGGAGAGACCCCGAACTGGAGGCGCCATGCGCCGCCCTTGTCGAGAATCCTTCCGATGGTGCCGAGAACCCTGCGGCCGATCTCCGGGTCGCGGCCGAGTGTTTCGAGAAAGAGTCGGCCGTAGAGAGGGGAGTCTTGGTAGGCCTCGCGGGCGGGAAACCAGGAGAGGACATCCCCGACCGCCCCGGTCCCGGCCAGCAGAGAACGGCGGATGCCCTCCTCCAGGGACGGCCGGTAGCGTTCGGGATCGATGCCGCGCTTGACCCGGATGACCCGCAGGACCCAGTCGGTGAAGCTGCCCGGCTCCCCGGTCTCGCCCAACTCCTTCGCCCAGCGGGGGAAATCGGTCAGTTCAAGGTGGGTGTGGGCGTTGACCATCGGGGGAAGAAGAACGGCATCCCCGAAATCGTGCACCGCAGCCCCGGCCGATGCGGGTGGCAGGTCTTGCCGGCGGCCGACGGAAACGATGCGGCCGCCGCGGATAGAGACGGCACCGTCCTCGATCGGCGCGCCGACCATGGGCAGGAGATAACGGGCAGTGTAGACCATGTCCATCGGTGATCGATCCATGGGTCCGCCATCGGAAATTCCGGTCGTGCCGGCATATTCCGGCGCTGCCCCCGGAGGAAAACGGGCGGGATAGAAGGGATATGACGGAGAGCTTAACGGCCCGCGGCGGCGAAACGGGGGGAGGAACCCGCTGCATCGATCTCCGCGCAGAGAGCCTCGAGTTCCTTCATCAGGGAGGGAATCTCGGGCTGCTGGACGATCGCGGACTGCTCGGCAAGAACCTCGGACAGGATCTCGTCAGTCGTCAACGGGTTGGCAAGGACCAC
Source organism: Desulfuromonas sp. (assembly GCF_002868845.1). Classification (NCBI taxonomy): domain Bacteria; kingdom Pseudomonadati; phylum Thermodesulfobacteriota; class Desulfuromonadia; order Desulfuromonadales; family Desulfuromonadaceae; genus Desulfuromonas; species Desulfuromonas sp. The sequence goes on along the minus strand of NZ_PKUB01000018.1, from coordinate 183,656 downwards.
CCGCAGGACGGTAATGACCTTGGATCCATAGGCGTTCGCCCGCAAGCGGGTCCGGGAGACAAACGTTTTGCCGGCTTCGCGCTGATATTTCTGCAAAAGCTGGTTGACTTCGTCGAGAACCGCGTTGATGCGGCAGCTCTGTTTCACCGTCGCGTGCGCCAGCCCCTGCTGAACCGCGGCCGGGCAGTAGCGATAGGTCAGGATGTTCAGTTCCGGGTCGCTGGTCAGTTCGAAGTCGGGGTGCTGCCTCACCATCCCGGCGAAAGTCCGGGCTTTCTCTATCCCCATGTCGATCAGCAGTTCGTACCCCTTGCGCCCCATGATCGACAGCCCGGCGTGGACCAGCATCGCTTTTCCGGGACGGGATCCCTCCAGGGTGTGGCTGCCGAGGTCCTTGGAGCCGTGGCGCAGGATATAGGCGGCGTGATGTTCGATGGCTGAAAGGGCCGTGGGGTCTTTGAAGACGACCATCCCCGCCCCCATCGGCACGTAGAGCTGCTTGTGGGCGTCGAGGGTGACCGAGTCGGCCCGGGCGATCCCGCCCAGCAGGTGGCGGAAGCGGTCCGAAAAGAGGGTCGGCCCGCCCCAGGCGGCGTCGACATGAAAATGGCAGCCAATCTCGCCGGCGAGGGCGGCCATCGCCTCGAGGGGGTCGACGTTGCCGGTTTCGGTCGTCCCGGCGATGCCGACGAGCGCCAGCGGACGGATGTTCTCGTCCTGCAGACGGCGACACTCCTGCCTCAGATGATTCAAATCGATGCGGTTGTTCTGGTCGGTTTCGATCAGCACGAGGTTGTCCCGCCCGATGCCGAGCAGATCGGCCGCCTTGCCGAGAGAGTAATGCCCCCGCCGGGAGGTCAGAACGGCAATCCCGTCGCAGTCGAGGTGTTTCAAGGACCGGGCAAGCCCCTCCTGGGCGATTCCGCGGAACTGCCCGTCAGGGGCGAAAAGACGGTTGCGCGCGACCCACAACGCGGTCACGTTGGCGATGGTGCCGCCGGAGCAGAAGGCGCCCAGAGCATGCCGGCTGTCGTGAATCCATTCCCCGTAGAAGGCGTCGTCGCCCCGGTAGACAAGGTGGTGGAGCATGGCGAGGACCTGGCGCTCCATCGGCGTAAAAGCCTTCGAGGTCTCGACCTTGACCAGGTTCTGGTTGAGGGCGGTCATGATCCTCGAGAGCGGCAGCATGAAATAGGGAAGCGCCGAGGTCATGTGACCGATGAATCCGGGGGCCGCGGTATGCACCGACTGGGCCACCAGCTTTTCCTTGACGAACTCGGTGTATTCGGAGACGTAGGTCGGCTCTTCGGGGATGGCCGAGGTCGAAAAATCGGCCTCGATCTCCTCGATGGTGCGCTCGAGGGCGACGATGTGGGTCTGCAGAAACCCGGCGACATCGTCGGAGATCGCATGGTCGATGGCGCCGAGGGTCGAATCGGGCGCCTCGGGGACGGTGAAGATCCGGTAAAGATTTTCAAGATTTGCGCGTGCAGCTTCTCTGTTCTTGGGCATCGTTGTATCCCACTCGTCGCAGCGGCCGGCGAAACGGCCGCCGTGCGATCGCTAAAGCAGAAAACTGTTGTCGATCAGCCTCGTTTTCCCGACAAATACCGCCATCAGCAGGACCGAATCGCCGTCGATCCGCGCCTGCTCCTGCAGCGTCAACTGGTGACAGATCTGCAGGTAATCGATCCGCGCGTCCTTTTCCCCGTCGATCAGGGCGCGCAGGGCCGCGAGGATTTCACCGCCGTCCTCCACCCCGTCGCGGGCCATCTGCCGCGCCAGCGCGATCGCCCGCGACAGGGCCAGCCCCTGACGCCTCTCGTCGTCGGAGAGGTAGACGTTGCGGGAGCTCATCGCCAGACCGTCGGCTTCCCGCACGATCGGCATGCCGACGACCTCCACCGGCAGGTTGAGATCGAGGGTCATACGGCGGATGACGGCGAGCTGCTGAAAGTCCTTCTGGCCGAAGAAGGCCAGGTGCGGCTGGACAATGGCGAAGAGCTTGGCCACCACCGTCGTCACCCCCCGGAAGTGGCCAGGGCGGCTCGCGCCGCAGAGGGTGTCGGTGATCCCTTCCACGTCCACGTAGGTGGCGTACCCGCCCGGGTACATCGACTGCGCCTCCGGCGCGAAGATCAGATCCGTGCCGGCGGACTCGGCCATCTCCGCGTCCCGGGTCAGGTCCCGGGGGTAGGCGTCCAGGTCCTCCCCGGCGCCGAACTGGGTCGGGTTGACGAAGATGGAGAGGACGAGCAGGTCGCCCCTCCGGCGTCCCTCGCGCAGCAGGGAGATGTGCCCTTCGTGGAGGTAGCCCATGGTCGGCACGAAGGCGATGCGCCTCCCGGCCTCGCGGGCCGCGAGGCAGCGCTGCTGCATCTCGTTGACGTCGGTGATGATATGCATGTTAAGCAGTATCCAGTATCCAGGAAATCAAACCTTCAATCCACCTGCTTTCACAGCTTAAACTTTCAGCTGACAGCTTCCAGCTTACAGCTATGTTTAAAAACTGTGTTCTTCCCCCGGGAACTGACCGCCCTTCACTTCGCGGATGTAATCGGAGATGCCGCCGCTGATGGTGCCGGAGACGTCGGCGTAGCGCTTGACGAACTTGGGCGAGTACTTCTCGCACAGCCCGAGGATATCGTGGATAACCAGCACCTGGCCGTCGCAGTCGATCCCGGCGCCGATGCCGATGGTGGGAATGCTGACGGCTGCGGTGATCTCCCGGGCGAGGGCCGCGGGGATTCCCTCCAGGACGAGGGCGAAGGCCCCGGCCTCTTCGACCGCACGGGCGTCGGCCAGCAGCTGCCGGGCCTGCTCCTCCTGCTTGCCCTGGACCCGGTACCCCCCCATGCGGTGGATCGACTGGGGGGTCAGACCGATGTGCGCAACGACGGGCACGTCCATGGCGACGATGGCCCGAATGGTCTCGGCGACGTTCTCGCCGCCCTCGAGCTTCACCGCCTGTGCGCCCCCCTCCTTGACGAGTCGCCCTGCGTTGCGGCGGGCCTCGACGGGGTCGACCTGGTAGGAGAGGAAAGGCATGTCGGCGACGACGAGGGCGTTCCGGGTCCCCCGCACCACGGCCCGGGTGTGGTAGACCATCTCGTCCATGGTGACAGGCAGGGTGGTCTCGTAGCCAGAGACGACCGACACGACGCTGTCGCCCACGAGGATCACGTCGATGCCGACCTGGTCCATCAGCCGGGCGAAGGGATAGTCGTAGGCCGTCAGGACGGCGATCTTCTCCCCTTCGGCCTTCATCCGCTGGATATCGATAACTGTTTTCGGTTTATTCACTCGGTTCGCGCTCCGTAAAAACCGCCGGGCCGAAAAGCAAAAATGCCCTCCGGACGAGGTCCGAAAGGCATGCATTGATCCATGAAGGGCAAGCCCCCCAACGGTCGCTATCGCCTTCCGTCCCGGTCCGTCAGATCCAGGCGGTATGGGTTTAAAAAACGCTCGGCAACGGTACTGGCTCCGGCACTCGTTCCGGGCCGGCTGCCGAGGTTTTTCAAAAAGCGTTCTATGCTATAGCATAGCCTTTTTAAGGGTGTCCAGAAGAAATTTTCATTTTAAATTAAATTTTTTCCCGAGACCAAAATAAAACGGGCCTGCAACCGTAAACAAGAGGGATCAACCAAAACCGAGAAGGATGCGTCGGCGGCGCGAAGACAAAAGGAACCCTGATTTTGAGTCCCCTTTTTTTTCTTGCATGCCGGAAGATATCGCCCGGGACCACGATCCTAGCGAAACAGCTTCGTCCCGTCCCGGTAGGCGTCGGCCTTCTTCTGCCCCAGGTTCCAGTACTCCCGGATTCCCCCCAGGTAGACGAGAGGGTCGAAGGTTCCCGCGTCCATTGTACCCGATTCCCCGAAGGCCGCCTCGTCGGCATGGATTTCGAGTATCTCCCCGAGCACGAGACGGTATTCCCCGAGCGCCACCTCGCCGGTCACCCGGCACTCGACGTTCAGAGGCGACTCGGCGATGAGAGGCGCCGCCACGTGGGCCGCTTCGACGGCGGTCAGGCCTGTCCGCGCCAGCTTGTCCTCGTCCCGGCCGGATTTCAGGCCGCAGTAATCGGCTTCCACGGCAAGGGATGCGGGCACCATGTTCACCACGAAACACCCCGTCTCCTTCAGTTGCGCGTAGGTCAGGCGCCCGTGGTGAAGGGATATGCCCATGGTCGGGGGGGTCTTGCTGACAACCCCGGCCCAGGACGCGGTCATCAGGTCGATGCGCCCGTCGGTGCCGACCGTGGTGACGAGAGTGGTCGGCTGGGGGAAAAAGGTGACGCAGGGTCCGAGGGTTCGTTTTTTCATATCTTTCTCCTGAGAACAGTATAGAGATTAATAATCGCCCAAATCGGCTTTCCCCGTCAAGTTTCCCCTTCCCCTCCCCCCTTGCAGGGCAGGCCTTGCCAACGGGATTCCAAGGGATAGAATTTCAGGAGAGGAAAGATTTTCAACAGAGGGGAGGTGCCCCATGAAAGGGTTGCTCATTGAGGACGAATTCCACTGGCACGACAGGTGGTCATCGGAACTCGGCCAACGCCTGAGCATAACGGACAGTTCCAACAACCTGTTCATCTTCGACGAAGCCTGCACCCGGGAGGAAATCCTGTCGGTCATCCGAGACGTGCCCCGGGACCTGTACCGCATTTTTGATCTGCAGGAGACGAGCGAAGAGTACTGCGACTTCATGGCCGACTCCGGCACATGCTATCGAAAAATCGGAACCCTGCACTGATACGGCATCCTGAGCGGATGCGTGGGAACGGGGCGCCAGTGGCGCCCCGTTTTTTTACCGCGAAAACCACAACAAATAGTTTTTGGATTACAGGTCCGTTTTATCTATCTTAACGTAATGAACTTCAGCGAAGCAGGCCGCCGAGGGCGTCGGCGAGGACCGAGAAGGGATGCAGGTTCGGCGGCACGTTCTCCCCCAGCCGCTCCCGCATCCGGCGGTAAAGGTTCACCTTGTGCCGCCGGGGGGCGATAAACCCTTCAAGGTTCCCACCCGCTTCGGTGAGAACCGCGCGTGTCAGGTCAAGGGCGGTGGCGCTGAAGGCATCTTTAAGCGCCCTTTGTGCCTGGCGGTCCCAGCGATCGCGGACTTGAACCTGTCCCAGCAAATTGACGACCTGCCGCGTACCGAAAGACTCCCCGACCTCGCGCAGGGCCGACATGGTCGAATAAAGGTCCACCCCGGCATTTTCCGCCAGAGAGACGGCCGGCAGAAAGTCCTCCATGAAGGGCAGGAGGGTGATCCACCGCGCCAACTCGGGGTCGAGGCCGGCCTCCTCCAACTGCGAAGCCTCCTGCTGGCACCCCTGCCACCTTTGCTCCGGCACGATCCCGCCCAGGTTCTTCTCGAAGACCCTCAGACTCTCCCGCAGGGCGCCGATCGCCTTGTCCTCCAGGGCGACGGGCATTCCCTGAAGAAGGGCCCACTCGCACAACCCGACGAGAGTTCCTTCGAGAAGGCGCAGGCAGCGATGCTGCTCCGCCGCCGCCATCCTGTTGTCCAGGTCGAACACCCCCTGCCGGATCTCGGCCCCGCCCAGGATCCGGTCGAACGCAAGGTAGGTGCGGGTGACCTCCACGATGGAGCGGCCCGTCCTGCGGGACGCCTGGTGGGCGAAGGAACAGCCGGCCTGGTTCACCAGGGCGTTGGTGATGACGGTGGCGGTGATTTCCCGGGCCAGGGGATGGTCTCCGAGTTGCTCGAAGAACGCCTCCCGCACCCCGTCGGGAAAATAAGACTCCAGGTATCCCCGGGCGCCCTCCCCCTGGGGAAGGTCGCTCTCGAGCAGGGCCTGGTAAAGCTGCATCTTTGCGTAGGCGAGCAGGATCGCAAGCTCCGGCCGGGTAAGGCAGTGCCCGGCGCGGGCCGAGACTTCCTTGACAGTCGGCAGAAACTCGCCGCGGCGATCGAGCAGCCCGACGCTCCCGAGGCGGTCGGCGAGGTCGAGGAAGGGCTCGACGTCTTCGGCGCACCGCAGCAGGTCGAGGGAGAGGCAGAGGCTCTGGCCGTAGTTGTTGCGCAGGACGTCGGCGCAGACCTCTTCAGCCATGGAGTCGAGAAGCCGGTTGCGCTCCCCGGCACCGGAGAGCCGCCCCTGCTCGGCGAGTTTGGCCATGAAGATCTTGAGATTGACCTCATGGTCCGAGCAGTCAACCCCCGCCGAGTTGTCGATGGCGTCGGTGTTGATCCCTCCGCCGCCGAGGGCGTACTCGATCCGGGCCCGCTGGGTGAAACCGAGGTTCCCCCCCTCCCCCACGACCCGGGCCCGGAGCTGGTTGGCGTCGATCCGCACCGCGTCGTTGGCCCGGTCGTCGGCGTCCTCGTCCTTCTCCGAACTCGCTTTGACGTAGGTTCCGATGCCGCCGTTCCAGAGCAGGTCGACTTCGGCGCAGAGCAGCAGGCGGATGAGCCCCGGCCCGTCGATCGACGCGTGCCGCACCCCGAGCCACTTGCGGATCTCCGCCGAGAGGGGGATGTCCTTGGCGTTGCGGGGGAAAAGGCCTCCCCCGGGGGAGATCAGGTCCTTGGCGTAGTCGTCCCAGCTGGAACGGGGCAACCCGAAGAGCCTCTTCCTCTCCCGGTAGGAGATCGCCGGATCGGGATCGGGGTCGAGAAAGATGTGCCGGTGGTCGAAAGCGGCGAGCAGCCGGATCTGCTCCGACAGGAGCATGCCGTTTCCGAAGACGTCACCGCTCATGTCCCCGATGCCCACGGCCGTGAACGGTTCTTTCTGGATATCGCGGCCGAGTTCCCGGAAATGGCGCTTGACGCATTCCCAGGCCCCCCGGGCGGTGATGGCGAGTTCCTTGTGATCGTAGCCCTGGGAGCCTCCGCTGGCGAAGGCGTCCCCGAGCCAGAATCCGTACTCGGCGCTCACCGCGTTGGCCGTGTCGGGCAGGTGGGCGGTTCCCTTGTCGGCCGCCACCACAAGGTAGGGGTCCTCCTCGTCGTAGGCTACGACGCCCACCGGACGCACGACCCTCCCCTCGACCAGGTTGTCGGTCAGATCGAGAAGTCCCCGGATGAACATCTGGTAGGCGGCTTTGGACAGGGCCGCCCCCTCTTCCCGGTCGGCGAAGGGCGTCTTGACCACGAAACCGCCCTTGGAGCCGACGGGGACGATAAGGGCGTTCTTGGTCATCTGGGTCTTCATGAGGCCGAGGACCTCGGTCCGGAAGTCGTCGGGCCGGTCCGACCAGCGAAGGCCTCCGCGGGCCACCTTGCCGCCGCGCAGGTGAATCCCCTCCATCGTCGCCGAATGGACGTAGATCTCGAACATCGGCCGGGGCGCCGGCATATCGATGATGCCGAGGGCGCTGATCTTGAATGAGAAGAAATAGTCATCGCGGTCGAGACGCAGAAAAAAATTGGTGCGCACCGTGGAATCGATGAGGTTGAAGAGGGTCCTCAGGATGTTGTCTTCGTTGATGTCGGAGACCGACTCGAGGGCGGAGATGAGTTCCTGGCGGATGGGGTAGAGGGCCTCCTCCTGACGGCGCAGGAGGTCCTCCCATTCCGGCACGACCTTGAAGCGGGCCTCGAAGTAGCGGTAGAGCAGAAGCGCCACCTGGGGGTTGTGAATCAGGGCGAAGGCCACCCGGCGCTTGGTGTAGGGGGAGCCGAGCTGGAAATAATAGTTCCGGTATCCCCGGAAGATGTCGATCTCCCGCCAGGACAGCCCGGTCATCACGAGAAGGCGGTTAAGGTAGTCGTTCTCCAGTTCGCCGCTGCGCAGGGCGCCGAGGCCCTCGAGGAGAAGGTCCTTGATGGCGGAGAGGGGTCGACCCTCCTCCGGGGCGCGGCGCACCGAGAAGCTCTTGATGTACAGAACCTCCCCCCCGACGCTCAGGTTGAAATCGGCCTCCTCGATAACGCTGAGATTGAGGTTCTCGAGCAGGGGCATGAGCTCGTTGAGGTAGCTTTCCCGCTGGCTGTAGAACTGGAGGCGGTAATGACGGGGTTCTCCGCCGAAAGGGCCCCACAGGTCGAGGACCTCCTTGCCGGTGGCGCGGACCGCCTCCAGGTTGCGCACGTCCCGGATGGCGAAGCGGGGATGAACCATGGCCCGGTATTCCTGGGGGAATGCCTCCCGGTACTCTTCCCACAGGGAGGTGGCGCGGCGGCCCCTGAAGCTGCTCTCGACCAGGTCCCGCAGCTTGAAGTCCCAGGGCCGCGCGATGTGGGTCAGGCCACGCTCGAGGCGCTCGAGATCGAGCCTGACCTCCTCGCGCTCGGGCTGGACCCGGACATGAAGGCTGAGATATTCGGAGGCGATATGAATGACCCGGGATGAGACCCCGGGCACCTGGAAATGACGGCACAGGTAGGCCTCGTAGCGGTGCATGGTCTCGGGCGAGTAGAACTCCCGCGGCATGAGCACAAGGAGGGTCAGGCTCTCGCCGTCCATGCTCGGCATGGCGGCCACCTTTATCCGCCCCCGCCGCAGCAGCAGCGTGAAGGAGCGCACGGCCTCGACGAGTTCCTCCGGGGCCATGAAGAAGAGTTCGATCTTGGGGAAGTTGTTGAAGATCTCGACGGTTTTGCGCCAATCGTGGCAGCCGGGGGGCACCCAGAGGGTCTTCAGCGCCTCCTCGATGCGCCGCCTCAGGGGAGGGACGTTAAAGGCGGGCTCGTCGATGCTCTTCTCGGTGAAGAGCCCGAGGAAGGCGTGTTCCCGCCACTCCTCTCCTTCGCCCTTTTCCCGGAATCCGAGGTATACCAGGGGATCGGAGCGCAGCACGGGACTTCGCCGCTCCTCCTCGCCCACCACCACCTGCTCCCGGCGCAGAAGCCGCTTCCGGAAAGTCGGGGAAAAGTCGAGGAGAGGGCGTTCATTGCAGCAAGAGGGCTGCTGGGGATCGAAGGGGATGCCGAGGGCCGCCCCCTCCGTCTCCAGGACCGTGGCGCTGGTGGCGTCCCGGCCCCGGACCTCGAGGCCGCGGCAGCCCAGGGGAACGAAGTTGCCGTCGCGCAGCCAGCTCCAGAACTCCCGAGCGCTCTCCGTCTCGGCATCCGCCTCGAGGGCGTTGAAACGCTCCCAGATGGCGGCCTGGTCCCGTTCGACCTCGAGAGCGGTGCGCAAGGCATCCTCCACCCCTGCCGCCAGAGCCGGATCCTTGTCCCGGTCGCCCCCTTCGAGTTCGACGACCATCAGGGACTCGCGGGGCCCCTTCAGGTCGAGATCACCGATCTGAATCGCTTTGCCGGCGCTACGGTTTACGGTGAGGATGGGGTGTGTGACGATGTGAAAATGCCGTCCCTGCCTGCTTAAATAGTCCTGGACAGAATCGACCAGGAAAGGGGCGTCGGGGGCATTCGTCACGAGCAGGGCGTACCCCTCCTGCCCGAATGGCAGGAATCGCACGGCCACCTCGTCCGTTCGGGATTCGATCAGGTCGAAAAGGGCCCTCAGCCATTCGACGGCCTGGCCGGTGTCCGGGGCCAGCAGGTAGGACAGCGGAGTGTGGTCGCGAAGGGCGTCGACCAGGGATTTGAGGGACTCCAGCCTTCCCCCGTCGTACTCGGCCTCGACAAGAGCCAGCACCCGGGAGATCTTCTCCGCAAGGTCCAGACGGTCGGCCAGGTGTCGCCGAGATTCGGTGATGATTTTCATGTCTACCCTCCGCGTGGCGTGAAAACCGCCGGGGACGCGGCGACGTCAAACCCACCGGGTCGGTGAACCAGGGGATCGCCCCGTTTCCAACATTTCCATTAAACCCTAATTCATCGGAACGCACCTGACAAGCGGGTCGGCGCCACCCATTCGGCTCAAGGTTCCTCCTCGATAACGGCCCGCGACCGCAGCCCGGCCACCCAGTCTTTCAGGTGCCTGGCCCCGGCTTCGTCCTTCAGAAATTTCCTGATCTTCGGTTCGGCCTCGGCCAGGTCGAGCGGAGCCGCCTCCTGGCGGTCGATAAGCTTGACCAGGTGGAAACCGAACTGGGTCTCGACCACCGGGCCGACCTCACCGACCTTCAGGGCGAAGACCGCCTCCTCGAAGGCCTTGACCATGGTCCCCTTCTGGAAGAAGCCGAGGTCGCCCCCCCGGGCCCCGCTCGGGCACTGGGAATGCTCCTGGGCCAGCTGGGCGAAATCCTCGGACCCGAGCCGCTTCTCGATCTCCGCGATGCGCTCCAGGGCTTTGTCCCGCCCCTCCTCCCCGAACTTCGCCAGGATGTGGCAGGCGCGCACCCTGCAGGGCTTCTGCATCTTGTCCGGGTTCTCCCGGTAAACCCGCTCCACCTCTTCGGCGCTCGGCTCTTCAACCTCCGCCGCCTGTTGCTCGGTCAGCATATTCACCGAGAGGTCCTGGCGGATCATCCGGTGATAGGCCGTCCGGTCGAGTCCGGCCTTCTCCAGGGTGGCGTAGAACTCCTCCTCGGAGGGGAAGTTGCGCATGATCTTCGCCTCCTCCTTCAACACCGCCTCGTCGTCGGCGACCATGCCCCGGGCAAGGGCCTCCTGGTAGATCAGCTGGCGGGCAACGAGCTTTTCCCTGGCGAGCGCCTCGATCTCTTTGCGTTCGTCGGCGCTGAGCTGGTCCATGGTTTTGCGGTGCAGTTCCATGGCGTAGCCCTGCACGGCGTTTTCGAGGTCGGTATCGCTGATGGGGGTTCCGTTTACCCGCAGAATGGGCTTGGACATCGATTCTCTCCTCCGGGCGCCACGCGGGCGGCCCGGTTCGGGCTAGGGGGCCTCTGCCAACTCATCGGCGAGGCGGGCGAATTCCTTTAAATCGAGGGTCTCTCCGCGGCGACCCGGATCGATGCCGGCTCGAACCAGGGCGGCCTCGACCGCCTCACGCGGGAAACCGGCGGCAATCAGGGTGTTGCGCAGGGTCTTGCGGCGCTGTGCGAAGGCGGCCTTGACGACCCGGCGGAAAAAAGCCTCGTCGCCGACGGAGGCACGGGGGGTCGCAAGCGGGTCGAAGGCAAGGACCACGGAGGTCACCTTGGGCGGCGGGAAAAAGGCTCCGGGAGGGACGGTCACGACTTTGCGGATATCGAACCAGAGCTGGCAGAAGACGGAGAGCACCCCGTAGTCCTTGGTTCCCGGAAGGGCGCAGAGCCGGTCACCGACCTCTTTCTGAAACATCAGCACCAGCCGCCCGAACCGGTCCCGATGATCGAGAATCCGGAACAGGATCTGGCTCGAGATATTGTAGGGCAGGTTGGCGACGAGCTTGTAGGGGGGGTGGGGCAGCAGGGCCGCCCAGTCCATCTGAAGGGCGTCGCCGAGGTGGACGGTCAGGCGGGGGTCGGGCCGCTTCTGCAACTGCTCGGCCAGGTCCCGGTCGATCTCGAAAGCGACGACCTCGCCGGCGAGGCCGAGGAGCCGGTCGGTCAGAACGCCGAGACCGGGCCCGACCTCCAGAACCCGCTCGTCAGCGCCAAGATCGGCGGCACCGAGGATACGGTCTACAATGCGCGAATCCCGGAGGAAGTTCTGCCCGAAGCGCTTTTTCGGCCGATGGTTCATTAGCTGAGGGACCTTTGCCATCCGTTGGCGTGGGGCGCCGGGCCGCTTATCCCTTGCGGGGCCTGCGGGGCCAGCGCGGAATGCGCATCGCCCGCACCGAGGGGATCGTGCGCAGGGTCAGGGCGAAGCACAGGGCCCCACAGATGAGGCCGCAGACGAGACTTCCGATCCAGAGGGGCGCGAGCACGTCCCAGCCGAGGGTTTTCAGCGCACTGAATGTGAACTCGTCGGGCAGGCGGACCCGCTCGAGGCCGAGCATGCTGCGACCGGCCTCGTATTCCAGGGCGTAGATAAAGGGAGCGGTCACCGGGTTGGAGATCCAGACCCCGAGAATCGCGGCGAGCTTGTTCTCGCGCAGCAGCATGGCGAAGAAGACGGCGAGGACCATCTGGATGCCGAACGTGGTGGTCATGCCGATGAAAATCCCCAGGGCCAGCCCCTTGGCGATTTCTTCGGGGCTCCCCCTCAGGCGCACGAAGCGCAGCAGGCCGAGTTTGCCCTGTCGAATTAAGCCGAGTCTCTTCCACATGATCGCTGCTTCGCCCGCCCCCTATCGCGCGCCCGACTCGTCCACGACTTCGTCGAGAACCCAGCTGGACAAGGCGTTGAGCTTCAGGTCGCCCCGCACTCCCCGGGACAGGTAGAAGTCCCCGCCGACGCCGAGCATGGCGGCGTTGTCCCCGCACAGGGCCGGGCTCGGGAAGTGAACCGCTAGACCCTCTTTCTCGCCGAGAGAGCGCAGGCGCGTCCTCAAGCCGCTGTTGCAGGCCACCCCGCCGGCCACCACGATCCGCTCCAGCCCCTCCTGGCGGGCGGCCCGCAGGGTCTTTTGGGACAGCACGTCGACGACCGCCTCCTGGAAGCTGGCGGCCACGTCGCGAAGCAGCTGCCCCTCGACGGGTTCTTTCTGCTTACGCACCCAGTTGAGCACCGAGGTCTTGATGCCGCTGAAGCTGAAATCGAGGTTGTCCTTGTGAAGCAGGGGGCGCGGAAAAGCGACCGCCCCGGCGTCGCCCTCGGCGGCGAGGCGATCGATGAGGATCCCGCCCGGATAGGAGAGCCCGAGAAGCTTGGCCACCTTGTCGAAAGCCTCGCCAGCGGCGTCGTCGAGGGTCCGGCCGAGGGTCCGGTAGCGCCCGATCCCCTCCACCCGGTAAAGGTGAGTGTGGCCCCCGGAGACAGCCAGGGCCAGGTAGGGGAAAGGGACTTCTTCTTCGAGGTTGACCGCGAGGATATGCCCTTCCATGTGGTGCAGCCCCACCAGGGGCAAGTCCCGGGCAAAAGCGATGGCCTTGGCGGCCGATAGCCCGACGAGGAGCGCCCCGACGAGGCCGGGCCCCCGGGTCACCGCGATCCCCTCGATGGCGTCGAGGTCGGTGCCGGCCTTCTCAAGGGCCTCCTCGACGACCACGGAGATGGCCTCCACGTGCTTGCGCGAAGCGAGCTCGGGAACCACGCCGCCGTAGCGGGCGTGGACGTCGACCTGGGAGGCGACGATGCTGGAGAGGATCTGGCGGCCGTCGCGCACCACGGCGGCGGCGGTCTCGTCACAGGAGCTTTCGATGCAGAGCAGAAGCATAAAAATCCGTAATCGGTGACAGGTGATCGGTAAAACCCGGGCAAGCTCGATAATTCCGCTTGCCGTTCACGGCCCGCGGTTTAAAGCAGGTTGGCAGCCAGTTCGGCGAGGGCCGAGCGCTCTCCCTTGGTCAGGGTCACATGGCCGGCGATATCCTGACCCTTGAATTTTTCCACCACGTAGGTCAGGCCGTTGCTCGAGGCGTCCACGTAGGGGTTGTCGATCTGGTAGGGGTCGCCGGTGAGGATGATCTTGGTCCCCTCCCCCGCCCGGGTGACGATGGTCTTGATCTCGTGGGGGGTGAGGTTCTGGGCCTCGTCGACGATGAGGTACTGCTTCGGGATGGAGCGCCCGCGAATATAGGTGAGCGCCTCGATCTCCAGGATCCCCATGTCCACAAGCTCCCGGTAGCCGCGCTTGCGCTTGCCCCTCTCCTCGACGCCGGACAGGAGCAGCTCCACGTTGTCGAAGATCGGCTGCATCCAGGGAGCGAGCTTCTCCTCCACGTCCCCGGGCAGGAAGCCGAGGTCCTTGCCGAGGGGAAAGACGGGCCGCGAGACGAGCAGGCGGCTGAAGACGGCCTCGTCGGCGACCTTGAGCAGGCCCGCCGCGATGGCGAGGAGGGTCTTGCCGGTGCCCGCCTTGCCGACCAGGGTGACGACCTGGACATCGTCGTTGAGCAGCAGGTCGAAGGCGAACTGCTGCTCCCGGTTGCGCGGCAGGATGCCCCAGACCCCCTCCTTCGGGGGGCGCACGAGGGGAATCATGCGCCTCGTCGATGCCTGGTAGCGCCCGATGGCGGTGTGGGAGGAGTTGCCCCGGTCGGTCAGGGTCATGCACTGGTTGGGATAGAAATCCCCTTCCATGTCGATGTAGCCCTGTCCGTAGAACCGGTCCACATCGTTGGCGTCCACCTCCAGCTCGGCGGTGCCGGAATAAAGTTCGTCGAGGCTGACCTTGTCCGACTCGTAGTCCTGGGCGAGCATCCCCACGGCGTCGGCCTTGATGCGCAGATTGGTGTCCTTGGTCACGAACACGACCGGGCCGTCGCAGTTGGCCTGCTTCTCCATGGCGACGGCCAGGATCCGGTTGTCCCCCCGCTCCACGGTGAGTTCGGGGGGGAGGCGCCGCAGGGTCTTTTCGGTGAAGAGCACGACCTTGAGGATTCCGCCCTTCTCCAGGGGGACGCCGTCGACCAGGGAGGCCTTCTGCCGAAAACCGTCGAGGATCCGCGAGACCTGGCGGGCGTTGCGCCCCGTCTCGCTGAGATCCTTCTTGAAGTGGTCGATCTCCTCGATCACGGTGATGGGAATGACGAGGTCGTTGTCCTCGAACTTGAAAAGGGCCTGGGGATCGTGAAGCAGGACGTTGGTATCGAGAATGTAGGTCTTTTTCATCACACCCTCCAGAAGGATTGACACATGGTGCCGGGGACGGGTCGGATCAGGACGCCTTGGACCGTGCCAGGGCGGCGAGGCCGGTCAGCGCCCGGTCGATCTCTTCGCCGGTGGTGAAGTAGCCCGGACTGAGGCGCACCGTCCCACGGGGGAAGGTGCCGATAGTGCGGTGGGCGTCGGGGGCGCAGTGCATCCCGACCCGGCACAGGATGCCGTGTTCGCGCTCCAGGCGGAAACCGGCCTCGGAGGGGTCGACTCCCTCGATATCGAGGGAGAGGGCGCCGCCGTGGCGCCCGGGGTCGAGGGGACCGTAAAGGGTCACCCCGGCGATCTGACCCAACCCGTCGATGAGCCGGCGAAGCAGTTCGGCTTCCCGGCTGCGGACGGCGTCGATCCCCTCGCCGAGGAGGAATTCCACTCCGGCCCGAAGCCCGGCCAGCCCCGGCGTGTTGAGGGTTCCGGCCTCCAGGCGCTCGGGCATCGTCTCCGGCGGCAGGTCCGAGGCGGAGTGCCCCCCCGTTCCGCCGTACATCAGCGGGGTCAGCTCCAGCCCCTCGCGCACGTAGAGCGCCCCGGTCCCCTGGGGGCCGAGCAGGCCCTTGTGCCCGGGAACGGCGAGCAGGTCGATCCCCATCGCTTCCACGTCGACGGGAAAGACCCCGGCGCTCTGGGCCGCGTCGAGCAGGAAGAGGATTCCCTCCTTGCGGCACCACGGCCCGATCTCCTCGACCGCCTGGAGCGTCCCGGTGACGTTGGAGCAGTGGCTGAGGACCACCATGCGGGTCTTCTCGGCGCAGGCCCGGCGGATCTCTTCGGGATCGACGAAACCTGTCCGGTCGGCGGGAACCTTGACCACGGTGACGCCCCGACCCTCGAGAACCCGCAGCGGGCGGGTCACGGCGTTGTGCTCCATAGTCGAGGTCACGACCCGGTCGCCGGGGAGGAGCAGGCCGAACAGAGCGGTGTTGATCGCCTCGGTCGCGTTGGAGGTGAAGGCGATTCTCGCCGAATCGGGCGCCCCGAAGAGCGCCCCGAGCAGCTCCCGGGTCTCGAAGATCAGGCGCCCGGCGGCGATGGTCATGCCGTGCCCTCCCCGCCCCGGATTGCCCGCCGAGCGCAGGGTCTTGTCGACGGCGCGATAGACGCTCTCGGGCTTGGGGAAGGAGGAGGCCGCGTTGTCAAGATAGATGGGCATAAGGTCTCTGGAAGGTGGCGGAAACATAGGGCTTCCCGGATGGTCAGAAGCTACCATCCGTCATGAGCTTTGGCAACTTAAAACTGCCTTATACTCGCTGAATTATACCCCAAGAGAGGAGGCCGGACGAGGGGGCCACGGGGTCAATGGCTCCAACCATTCACCCCCTCACCCTGACCCTCTCCCTCATGGAGAGGGAACTCTTTTCGCGGCAGTGGAATATTGATGCTGATCGGGAAATCCGATCTGATCGGATCTGATCCGTGTCCGAATGAAGTCGTCTCTGGAGAGGGGTGGTTCTCGAAAGGAGTGAAGAAGGAAGCGGGCCGGGACCACGGAGTAGGCCACGGCTGAAGGCGCCCGGAAGGGTTCAGAGCTTGATGCGCCCATTCCGGATGGGGGGCGGAAACTCCTTGGCGATGAAATTGACCCGGTTCTTCCCTCACCTTTTGGACCGGTAGAGGAGGCCGTCCACGACCCGGAGCAGCTCTTCGGGGCCCCGGGCGTCCCGGGGAAAGGACGCGACCCCGACGCTCGCGGTCAGCCCCTCGAAATCCATCCCGGCCAGGCGTTCCGCCGACATCTCCGCAAGAGCGCTCCGGCCCCGCTCGGCGGCGACCAGGGCCTCGTGGAGGCTCGTCTCGGGGAGAATCGCCATGAACTCCTCGCCGCCGTAGCGGAAGAGCAGATCGCATTCGCGCAGGGCATCCCGCAGGATCTCGGCCACGATCATCAGCGCCTTGTCTCCGCTCGGGTGCCCGTGCGCGTCGTTGAAAGCCTTGAAGTCGTCGATGTCGAACATGACCAGGGAGAGGGGCTTGCCGTAGCGAGCCGCACGGGCCGTCTCGACTCGGAGCTTTTCCTGAAAATGGCGATGGTTGAAGAGTCCGGTCAGGCCGTCGGTGTGGGCGAGCCGGCTCATTTCCTTGTGGAGCCGCGCGTTGGCGATGCTCATCGCGGCGAAGCTGGCGAGGATGGAGAGGTCGCCGCGCCTCTCCGGATCGATGGCGCGGGGCCTGAAATCGTCCAGGTAGAGAATGCCGACGATGGCGTCCTGTACTTTAAGGGGAACGGCGACGATGGAGCGGATTCCCTCGGAGCGGGTCACCGGGTCGAGGTTGAACGAGAGGCGGTCGGTGTCCTCGACGCTCAAGGGCTCACCGGAGCTCAGGATGTGGTGGGACAAGCCCCCCTCCTTGACTCTCCAGCTCTGACGCCCCGTGAACGCCCGGCTCAGTCCGTCGTGGGCGTGGAGGGAAAGCTTCTCCATTTTCGGGTCGTAGAGGGCTATGCTTCCGGCGGGCATCTCCATGATGCCCATGGCGCTGCCCAGAATGTTCTGCAGGACCTCGTCCAGGTCGAGGGAGGAGACGACCGCCTGGGCGACGCGGAGCAAGTCCTTGAGCCCGCGGACCTGCTCCTCCAAATGTCGATTTTCAGACCCTCGTCCCGCCATCGCTCTGACCCGCCCGAAATAAAAGGAAAAAATGTGAAGGGCATTTTTATCACTACGCAGGTTAATTTGTAAAGCTCAACCTTGATCTTTTTTCATCCCTGTCCGATTCCAATATTCTTTCCGATTTTCGGACCGGGGGCTCTTGACTCCCACGAGATATTGTGGTTTAAATGCCACGGTCCACACAATATTGTGCCACCGACTCATTAGAATGCATTATCTCCAAGAGGAATTCACGCCATGAACAACGCGTCCGCCGCCGAAAAGCAGGCCCCCGCCCTGCCCCTGTCTCCCAACGCCATCACCGTTCTCGAGCGCCGCTACCTGAGGCGCGACGAGGAGGGCAAGCCCCTCGAGACCCCCACGGACATGTTCCGCCGGGTGGCCGGGGCCATCGCCTCCGCCGAGACGGTCCTCAAGACCGGGGTCGATCCCGTCGCCCTCGAGGACGAGTTCTACCGCATGATGACCTCCCTGGAGTTCCTCCCCAACTCCCCGACCCTCATGAACGCCGGGCGGGAACTCGGCCAGCTCTCGGCCTGCTTCGTCCTGCCCGTCGGCGACTCCATGGAGGACATCTTCGAGGCCATCAAGAACACCGCCCTCATCCACAAGAGCGGCGGCGGCACCGGCTTCTCCTTCTCCCGCATCCGCCCGGCCAACGACGTGGTCCGCTCGACCAGCGGCGTCTCCTCGGGCCCCCTCTCCTTCATGAAGGTGTTCGACGCCGCCACCGAGACGATCAAGCAGGGCGGCACCCGGCGCGGCGCCAACATGGGGATCATGCGGGTCGATCATCCCGACATCATGGACTTCATCATGGCCAAGCGCGACCAGACCGTGCTGACCAACTTCAACATCTCCGTCGGCCTCACCGAGGCCTTCATGGAGGCCGTCGAGAGCGGCGGCGACTACGACATCATCAATCCCCGCGACGGCAAGCCCGTCAAGAAGATGCCCGCGCGCAAGGTCTATGAGCACATCGTCGACCTGGCCTGGAACAACGGCGAGCCGGGGATCATCTTCCTCGACCGGCTCAACCGCGACAACCCGACCCCCCACGTCGGCGAGTTCGAGGCCACCAACCCCTGCGGCGAGCAGCCCCTGCTCCCCTACGAGTCGTGCAACCTCGGCTCCATCAACCTCGCCGCGATGCTCACCGAGGGCGGCGATATCGACTGGGACAAGCTTCGGGAGACGGTGCGCCTGGCCACCCGCTTCCTCGACAACGTCATCGAGGTGAACAACTACCCCATCCCCCAGATCGACGAGATGACCCGCTCCAACCGCAAGATCGGCCTCGGGGTCATGGGCTGGGCCGACCTGCTCATCCTCCTCGGCCTCCCCTACAACTCGGCCGAGGGCGTGGCCCTGGGCGAGAAGGTCATGAAGTTCGTCACCGACGAATCCCGGGAGATGTCCTACGAGCTGGCCGCCGAGCGCGGCGCCTTCCCCAACTTCAAGGGGAGCGTCTTCGACACCAAGGGCGGCAAGAAGATCCGCAACGCCACCTGCTCCACCATCGCCCCGACCGGCACCATCTCCATCATCGCCAGCTCCTCCAGCGGCATCGAGCCCCTCTTCGCCGTCTCCTACGTGCGCCAGGTGCTCGACGACGACATCCTCGTCGAGGTCCATCCCCTCTTCGAGAAGATCGCCCGCGACCGCGGCTTCTACTCCAAGGAGCTGATGAAGAAGATCGCCGAGCACGGCACCGTCAAGGACATCCCCGAGGTCCCCGAGGACCTGCGCAAGATCTTCGTCACCTCCCACGACATCACCCCCGAAGACCACATCCGCATGCAGGCCGCCTTCCAGAACCACACCGACAACGCGGTCAGCAAGACGGTCAACTTCTGCAACGACGCCACCAAGGACGACGTCTCCACCGTCTACCGCCTCGCCTACAAGCAGGGTTGCAAGGGGATCACCATCTACCGCGACGGCTCCCGCGACAACCAGGTCCTCTCCGTGGCCAAGGAGAAGGAGACCGAGAAGGTCGTGCCGATGGAGAGCCGCAAGCCGGCCCGCAAGCGCGACCGGCCCCGGGCACTCAAGGGCGCCACCTACCAGATGGAAACCGGCTGCGGCCCCCTCTACGTCACCGTCAACGAGGACACCAGCGGCCTCTTCGAGCTCTTCACCACCATGGGCAAGGCCGGCGGCTGCGCCGCCAGCCAGTGCGAGGCCATCGGCCGCCTCGTCTCCATCGCCTGGCGGACCGGCGTGCAGGCCCGCCAGGTCGTCAAGCAGCTCATCGGCATCACCTGCCACAAGCCCTCGGGCTTCGGCGACAACCGCGTCCTGTCCTGCGCCGACGCCGTGGCCAAGGCGATCCAGATGCACATGGCCGAGAGCGTCGATGCCGACGCCCACACCCAGAACGGCGGGGCCTGCCCCGAGTGCGGCGGCGCCGTCGAGCACGAGGGCGGCTGCTGCGTGTGCCACGCCTGCGGCTACTCCGAGTGCGCCTAGACTTAACTCGTTGAACTTTTCGCTGATCGGTGCTATACAAATGAACGGTTTTAAATGTTTTTATTGATCGACCGGAGGGAAGAGTGATCTGACTCGCACCATGACCTGCCAAGGCCGCCGGGAGCAACCACTGCTCCCCGGCGGCCTTTTTCTTTGTGTGCGCTGCACTAAAGACACCAAGAGAATTGCATTATTGTAGGCCTGACCCTCGACACTCCACTCGACACTCCAGATGGCTATTTGAGACTTTTGTTGTAATTTCGGACACTTGCCTGAGTCCGTTTTCTCTTGATTTTCTTTCACTTTAAGAGTAAAAAGAAACACTCTTTTGCCATGGTACCGCATGTGGTACAATATGGGAGTAAAATGTGGCACCTGATGCACTTGCACTATACATGGCTTTTAAGGCTTCACCGAACAACGTGAAGTTCTCGGACTTGTGCAGATTAGCTGTTCTGGTAGGGTTTCAGTTCGCCCGCCAACAAGGCACCTCTCACAAGATATATAAACACGATATTTACACTGGAACACCGATGAACTTTCAAAGCGTCAAAGGCAAAGGGAAGCCCTATCAGGTCAGACAATTGATTGAATTCATAGACAGGTATGACCTGCTTAGCCTTGGAGAATGAGGATGCCAGAATACGGTTTTAATGTTTTTTGGAGCGATGAAGATGAAGGGTTTATTGCAACCTGCCCAGACTTTCCTGGCCTCTCTGCTTTTGGAGAAACGCAAGAAGAAGCATTGGTTGAGGCGAAAGTCGCACTAGAGGGGTTTATTGAAATTTCAAAAGAATCAGGAAATGCCCTGCCTGAGCCTACACAAATCTCATCCTATAGTGGTCAAACTCGATTGAGAATGCCAAAATCTCTACATGCCCATCTTGCCCAAAATGCACAAACTGAAGGCATGTCTCTGAACGCTCAAATAGTTTGGCTTCTTACTGAGGGGCTTTCTCAAAAGCATTCTTCTCAGCGCCTTGAGAAAAGAATATCAACAATCGAAAACCAAGTCGGACAAGTTCTTGACATCCTCCTCACTGAAAAAGCGAAAAAAGCAAAAATGACGAGTGTTTCATCTTGGAAAAACAGTATGGTTTTCGATACAGAGGGAGTGACCAGCTATGATTTCGACCAAACTTACAAAAGGACCATTCCTCAAACATTGTCACTTCACGAGGAAGGATTTAAAGGAACAAGGAACTAATAAAATAAAATTGCCAATATCATTTGAACTTGAACACTCTAACACCATAAATAGAGACAAGCTTAAGGTTTGTCTTCATATACTTATATCAAACGGGGATTCTCCTTTTTAACTCGATATGGCAGTAGATGCCGAATTTGAGATTAAAGGGGAAGCATCGGACGACAAGATTAAAGAGTTATCATTCCTTGAGGCCCTACCCGTAATTTACACTCTTGCAAAAGATATGGTCTCTACCTTTACAGGAAAATCATTCACAACCCCAGTGACCTTGCCACAACTAGACTATAATGCTTTTTGTGAGGAGGCAGAACCAAAGGAAGCACTGCCAGAAGAAGGCTCTTAATCGTCCCCCTTGGCTCAATTATTAGAAAAGTCCAGAAGCCCCTGGGGAACCGCATTCCCCAGGGGCTTCTTGCATGATGGAACTCAAGCCCGGGGTGGTGCACTTGCAATTTGAATCTACCATCTGCATGTTTCGTCGATCAGGGCTACCTCTTGCAGACATTCAAGGCCCCCGAGGGGGACAGGCACCTTTTAATGAATTATCGGCTATTTGGGTGAGAGGGACAGGCAACTTTGCAGACCGCGCAAAGTAGCCACGGGGAGTTCCGGGGACACCATACTTAATTCGACTAGGACGATCGGAACACCCACGGCACCAACCGAAAACAACTATCAGCAAATCAAGAAGTAGAGGATATACACCATGAGTGATTTACCCAATTGCCCTGAATGCAGCTCAGAATACACCTACGAAGACGGAGCCATGTACGTCTGCCCGGAATGCGCATATTAATGGTCCCAAAATGCGCCCATCGAAACCGCCGAAGCCGCGAAAGTCATCACCGACGCCCACGGGAACGTCCTCCAGGACGGCGACACGGTCACCGTGATCAAAGACCTCAAGGTCAAGGGCTCGTCATTGGTGGTCAAGGTCGGTGCCAAAGCCAAGAACATCCGCCTGGTCGACGGCGATCACGATATCGACTGTAAAATAGACGGCATCGGCGCGATGAAGCTGAAATCCCAGTTCGTCAAAAAGGCCTGAAAAGCAGGTGCGGCAGAGAATCCCCCCGACATCCCCGGAAGAGCTATCCCCTTGAACCTGATCCTCCTCTTCGAAGAAGACTTCCTCCCCGACGGCCGGCAGGTTCGCCTGACCGGCCGGCGCCTGGAGCACGTGCGCACGGTGCACCGCGCGAAGACCGGGGACGAACTCACCGTCGGCCTGCTCGGCGGCAGGATCGGCAGCGGCCGGGTTCTGCGCCTCGACAAGGAGGCGCTGGAGATGGAGGTGGCCCTCGACAGGGACCCGCCGCCGCCCCTCCCCCTGACCCTGCTCCTCGCCCTGCCCCGCCCCAAGGTTCTGCGGCGGACCCTTCAGACCGCCGCCTCCATGGGGGTGAAGCGGATCGTCCTGCTCAACGCCTACCGGGTGGAGAAGAGCTACTGGCAGAGCCCCATGCTCGGGGAGGAGGCCCTGCGTGAGCAGCTCGTCCTCGGCCTGGAGCAGGCCCGCGACACGGCCCTGCCCGAGATCGAGCTGCGGCCCCGCTTCAAGCCCTTCGTCGAAGACGAACTGCCCGCCCTGGCCGGCGGCACCCGCGCCCTCGTCGCCCACCCGGCGGCCGCGGGGCCCTGCCCCCGCGCCTCCGAAGAGCCCGTCACCCTGGCGATCGGCCCGGAGGGCGGCTTCATCCCCTACGAGGTCGAAAAGCTCTCCGAGTGCGGCTTCGCCCCCGTCACCCTCGGAGAGCGCATCCTGCGGGTCGAGGCCGCCGTCCCCGCCCTCCTCTCCCGNCCCGGTTGTTCTAAGCCCTCCCGAAAGAATTCTCCAGCGTGAGCCCCCCCTCCCCTTGATCCCCGGGAAAAACAAGGCTGGCCACGCAGGACAAGAACGTCATGACGTCGGCTTCGGGCAACGAACCGTAGATTATTGTTTTGCCTTTGCGTGGCCCAGAAGGTACATTTAATGCCACCAAAGTTGCAAACCCCGCCCATCGGGGCATCCCGGCCTGTCGGGTATCTTGGGAGAAAGGCAACAACCCAGTGGTTCCTGGCGCAAGACCCTCCATCATCGATGTCGAAGCCTCCGGGTTCGGCCCGTTCAGCTACCCCATCGAAATCGGCCTGGCCCTCTCATCCGGCGAGCGTTTCTGCACCCTCATCGCTCCCCACCCCGAGTGGACCCACTGGGACGAGGAAGCCGAGAAGGAGCACGAAGTCACGCAGGAGATCCTGACGGCCCACGGCAGACCGCTTCAGGCGGTAGCGGCCAATCTCAACGAAATACTCGAGGGCCAAACCATCTACTCAGACGGATGGGTGGTGGACAAACCCTGGGTGGACAAGCTTTTTTACATGGCGGGCGTCCCTTGCAAGTTCAGCGTCAGCGCCCTGGAGCTGATCTTGTCGGAACCCCAGATGGACATCTGGCACACGGCAAAAAACCGGGTCATCACCGACATGGACCTGAAGCGCCACAGGGCGAGTTCGGACGCCCTCATCATCCAGGAAACCTACGCCAGAACCCTCGCCCGAACGACCTCCTGAGCCCTTCCGGGACGGCCCACACCCCACGCCCCATTCCCCTCCCAAGCTTGCCGCTTCGTCCCGGCCCGCCCACGTTCGCTGGACAAAAGACCGCGACAGGGCTACCCTTTTCACCTCCTCCCGTTTTAAAATGAGCGGGTGTAACGATCGACCCCAAACCCAACACCCGTGTCTCACGCAAAGCCGCAAAGACGCCAAGAAGGGCAAAAAAGCGATTCCTCATGATTTTCTTTGCGACTTTGCGGCTTGAGTGAGCGAATGCGAACGGGCGTGAGGCCGATTTTGAGTTCAATCGCCCCTGTTGCCCTGGCAGAAGGCAACTTTCCGCAGCACATAACCTGAGAGATGCTCACAGAAAGGTATTCATGGCCTACAGTGAAGAACTCGCCGGGAGGATCCGGGTCGAACTGATCGCCCGCGAGGGATACGTTGAAAAGAAGATGTTCGGCGGGATCTGCTTCATGCTGAAGGGCAACATGGCCTGCGGCATCGTCGGCGACTTCCTCATCGCCCGGGTCGGCCCGGTGAAGTACGCCGAGGCCCTGGACGAACCCCACGCCGCATTATTCGACTTCACCGGCCGCCCGATGACCGGGTGGGTCAAGGTCGCCCCCGAGGGGTGGAACGCCGAGACCGACCTGAAGAAGTGGGTTCAGATGGGGGTGGACTACGCCCTCTCCCTGCCTCCGAAGTAGACCAGGGGGAGACAATCCCACGGACGCAGACTCAATCCCATTGCCTGCTTTGCATTCTTTTTCAAAGACTTGAAACCCAATACCTAATGGACATTATCATGCCGCGCGCCTCCTCTTTTCTCGCCCCCATCCTCCTTCTCCTCTTGTTTCTTCCCTCTCCCGCCATCGCCTGCGAAGTCGAGAACGGGAGCGGCAAAATCCAGCTTTCGGACAGTTCCGTCTACGAGGGAGAGTTCCGAAACTGCCTCTTCGAGGGCCATGGAAAACTAACCTGGCGGGACGGGTCGAGCTTCGAGGGGGAGTTCCACCGGGGCCTTCGCCACGGCTCCGGCCGCCACACCCACGCCAGGGGCTGGACCTACGAGGGCGAGTACCGCGAGGGCCTGAAGAGCGGCAGGGGCCGATTGACCTACCGCAACGGCGACCTCTACGAGGGCCAGTTCGAAGAGGGAAACTTCAACGGCACCGGGGTCTTCACGAGCGTTTTCGGGGAAGTCTACGAGGGGGAATTCAAGAACGGCCTTTACCATGGCAGGGGCATCCAGACCTACGAGGACGGCTCCAAGGTCGCCGGGGATTTCCGCGAGGGGCTCTGCAACGGCAAAGGGCTTGCGGCCTACGCCAACGGGGACCGTTTCGACGGCGAATTCCGGGACGGCTACTGGGACGGGTTCGGCCTCGCGATTTACGCCAACGGGGACACCTACGAAGGTCAGTTCAAAAAAGGGCTCTTTCACGGCTCGGGCCGCTTCACCTATGCGGACAACGGGGAGGTCCTGCGCGGGCGCTGGGAGAACGGCGAATACCTCGACCCGGCCGGGACGGCCTACCTGGACGAGTCGCCGGCCCCGATCGAGATGTAGCCCACCTTCCCCCGATGACAGAAAGCGCAAGACTCGGTATAATGGCGGGGTATCCAAAAAGAGCCTGCCAAGACGGAGAATCGCCATGGAGACGAACCATGTGTCCGGCCTTAATCCACCCGACACCTGCAAGGGGATGACCATCCGCCTCGGTTACGAACTGGTCTTCCACTTTACCGCGCCGACCCCCCTGCTCCTGATGCTCAAAACACACCCTTCCCGGGCTTCCTCCCTGCTCGAACCGGACCACCTTCACACCGACCCGTCAGTGGAGATCACCGAATTCATCGACTGCTTTGGCAACCGCTGTGGCCGCACCGTGGCCCCGGCGGGCCGCTTTCGGATATGGACCGACGCCCTCGCCAGCGACAGCGGAGAGCCGGACCCGGTCTGCGCCGAAGCCCGTCAACACCCGGTGCCGGAACTGCCGGTAGAGACGCTGCCCTTTCTTGCCGGCAGCCGCTACTGCGACACCGACCGGCTGACCGAGGCGGCCTGGGACATGTTAGGGTCGGCCCCCGAGGGATGGGGGCGCGTCCAGGCGATCTGCGACTGGGTGCATGCCAACATCCGCTTCGGCTACGAGTACGCCCGGCCTACCATGAGCGCCTGGGACACCTTCACCGAACGGGTCGGGGTCTGCCGCGACTTCATGCACCTGGCCATCTCCTTCTGCCGCTGCATGAACATCCCGGCCCGCTATGCCTGCGGCTACCTCGGCGACATCGGCGTCCCGCCGGTTCCCTACCCGATGGATTTCAGCGCCTGGTTCGAAGCCTACCTCGACGGGCGATGGCACACCTTCGACGCCCGCCACAACATCCCCCGCATCGGGCGGGTCCTGATGGCCCGGGGCCGCGACGCCGGGGACGTCGCCCTGACCACCGCTTTCGGCCTCAACACCCTGGTCGGCTTCACGGTCTGGACCGACGAGGTCCGCCACTGACCGTGGGCCGTCCCGGCCTGCGCCGCCCCATTTTCGCCCCGTTCCATTGCTCCTTCGCCGATGCGAGTTATACTAATATACTTAGGTTCGGATATCCTTTTTCATCTCCCCAAAGGAGGGGCTCGCCATGGGCATCATCGAAACCGTTCTCGCCGTCATCGCAACCGTCATTTTCGCCGTCATCGCCGTCATCCCTTTTGAAATCATTGCAAAATTAATGGAACGTCGCGAAAAGCGCGGGCCGAAGTAACCGGTCGCTGCGCCCCTGAAGTTCTCCCACCATCCACCCCGGCCATCGGCTTCCTCCCGGCCAGAAAGGCGAACCTCCATGACGACAGGCACCCAGACCCACATCAAGGCGATCGGCTACATCCTGTGGCTGTTCGGGTTCACAGGATCGCACCGCTTCTATTTCGGCAGGCCGATCTCCGGGACGATCTACTTCTTCACCCTCGGCCTGCTCGGCATCGGCTGGCTCGTCGATCTCTTCCTGATCCCTTCGATGGAACGCAGGGCGGGCCGTCGGTACAGCGCCGGCGAAATCGACTATACCGCCGCCTGGATCCTCCTGACTTTTCTCGGCCTGCTCGGCGTACACCGGATGTATATGCGCAAGTGGATCACCGGCATCCTCTACCTGGTGACCGGAGGCTTGTTCGGAGTGGGATACCTCTACGACTTCTGGACCCTCAACAGCCAGGTCGCCCTTGTCAACAAGCCCGATGCGGAGAAAGCGCCTCCCGCCATAGCAACGCCACTGTAAAGCGGCCCAGGAGACCACCATGACCAGAACCGCCGTTCCGATCCTGTTTCTGCTCTTCTGCCTCCTCCCCGCCGTCGCCTTCGCGGCCTCCTACATGAAGGTGGAAATCGACGATGGGGAGGAAGGGACGATGATCGAGGAGTTGTGGTTCGAGAAGGCCAAAATGCGCCAGGCCTTGGTCGGCCGCCCCGAATACATGCTCCTCGACAACGACCGGCGCCAATTTTTCGTGGTCAACCCGCAGGAGCGCACCGTCATGGACATGAGCGGGGCCATGGCGGGCGGGAAAGACAAGGGGAAAGGAAAACGCCTGCGGGCGACCTTCGAGAAAATCGGAAAGGGACCGAAGGTCGCTGGCCTGCCCACGACAAGGTTCCACATAAGCGCCGAGGGAGAAAGCTGCGGGGAATTCCTGCTTTCCAAAAAGGCCCGGGAGTTTGCCGAGCACATGTCCATGCTCGAAGATTTCGGCGAATCGGAACAGCAGCAGGAGATGCTCTACGGTGCGGAAGAAGACCCCTGCGACCGGGCTTTCGGAAACACCCGGGAGATCTACGAAAAGCACGGCATCCCCCTGCAGGTGGAGGACCCCCAGGGAATGGTGGTGTACCGGGTTCTGCAGCTGGAGCGGAACGCATCGACTCCGGAGGGGTGGTTCACCGTTCCGGCGGGGTATGATGTGGTCGATGTCGGGAAGACGATGCGGGAGGCCATGGAGGGGCTGAACGAGGCGATGAAGGAGGGGCTCCCCCCGATGGAGGGAATGGACGATCAGGGCTCCATGGAGGGGGTGGAAAATGTGGAAGAGATGATGCGCCGCCTTCAGGAAATGATGCAACAGGGACAGTAGCCCTCCGCGCAGTCCGCACCATTTCCCCCTTCCCCTCGGCACGGCCAGGGGGTATCATGGGCGCATGGAAACCCCGCCCCGACACGAGTCCCGGAACCGGCTCGAGATGTGCCGCCAGGCCCTGGAGGCCAACGGCTTCGAAGCCTTCGTTTCGGCCACCCCGGCCGAGGCCGGGGATCTGGTCATCGGGGAGATCCTGCCCCGCCTCGAGGCGAAGTCCTTCTCCTGGGGGGACTCCCTCACCATGCAGGCGACAGGCATCCTCGACAAACTCCTCGTCCGCCCCGGGCTGGAGGTGATCCGCACCTTCGAGCCGGGGGTGGAGCGCGGAGAGGGCATCGAGCGCCGCCGCCGAGCCCTGCTGGTCGATCTGTTCCTCACGGGCAGCAACGCCGTCACCGAGGGGGGCCAGCTGGTGAACCTGGACATGGTCGCCAACCGGGTTGCGGCCATCGCCTTCGGTCCCAAAAGGGTGATCATCTTTGCCGGGCGCAACAAGATCGTGCCGAGTCTCGAGGCGGCCATGGACCGGGTCCGCGAACTGGCCGCCCCGGCCAACGCCATGCGCCACGCCTTCGCGACCCCCTGCGCCCGCACCGGCTGCTGCCACGACTGCGACAGCCCCCAGCGCATCTGTAACACCTGGACCATCACCGAGAAATCCTTTCCCAGGGGACGGGTCACGGTGATTCTCATCGACCAGGACCTCGGGCTATGACACCTCCGGCTCCCTCCCTGGGACAGATCGCAGGAACCCTGTCCGTCCACCAACCGAAGACGCATGCACCGGCCCATCGTACCCACGCCGCGGTAGCCATGATCCTGCGCCCGGCCAAGGGCGGCCCGGAGATCCTCTTCATCGAACGGGCCCACCACGAGGGAGACCCCTGGTCCGGGGATCTCGGCTTTCCCGGGGGCCGGATCGAGCCGGAGGACGGCGGCGCCCGGGACGCATCGATGCGGGAAACCCGGGAGGAAATCGGCGTCGATCTCGCCGGCGCCCGCCTGCTCGGCCGTCTGGACGACCTGAGCGGCGCCCACCTTCCGATCGTCGTCTCCTGCTTCGTTTTCGCCCTGGAGGGGCCCGTAGACTTTTCCTTGAACGAAGAGGTGATGGACGCCTTCTGGGTCCCCCTGGAAAACCTGATCGCCCCTGAACGCCACGCGCACGCCACGGTACACTTCCGGGGGACGGCCCTGGTCCGCCCCGCCCTTCGCCTGCTGGAGCCCCCCCGCCCTGTCCTTTGGGGCATCACTTACCGCCTGGTGAGCCGTTTTCTGACCCTGCTCGGCCGCCCTCTCCCCGCCACCGGCTAGGCCGCCTCTTCACGGTAGTCGGCGACAGTCCGCAAAAAAACAAAAAAAACACCCCGAAAGTAGGAGGGAAACCTTTCGGGGCGAAAGCGGAAGCCCGCGTCCGGGCCTCCTTTGAATTCTTTAGTATATTTATAACCTATTGAGTCCCCTTTTGTCAAGCCATTCCGCAGCCCCCGACATCGCATTCCGCAGCGCTTTTCTTTTTTCCCAATTTTCTCAACCCTTAAACAAAAACAGCCAGGTCAAAGCCTGGCAATCCCGAACGCTTGCAAAGGAACAAAAAAGAGGTGCGGAAAAGAATCAAAGAAGGTCTACTGTTTAAAAGATCCCGTTCAGAAGGACCCTGCCGAGCAGGTAAGCAAGGGCCGGCCAAAAAATCACCAGCGCTGCGACCAACCCACCCAGGCAAATGAGAACATTACCGACGATCCGCAAGGTTGCCTTCAGGTATTTCTCCGAAAAGGCATCCTCGCCTACCAAGTAGCCCTTATATTCTCCAGTATTGTTCATAAGCACCTCCTTTTCCGGACGTTATCTCATTGCAACATCCAGCATGTGCTTTTTTATCGACCCCCGATGTTCTTTTGTCCGCGCCCCTAGTTTTGTTTTCACACGGCGCTTTTCTTTCTTTTCACACCTACATATTATCACCCTTCAATATTTTGCAAACAATTTAAATGCGCCATTCGCATCTCAATACAACAGCAATTTACAACATTTTCACAGATTTCCTCTATTCAATATATGGATCAAAATACTCGTTTTTTAACCTTTAGCTTGATGGCCACTCAAAAACATTTTTTGAAATAGAATGAATCTTATAGTGGGTTTAACCTAACTAGCATTATACCTGTGGCTTCACGCCCAGAAAGCCTCGAACCCCAGGCATCTACGGGAAATCAAAAACCATGTTAAAATGGTAAACAAACTGACCTTTCACCCTCGGGAGACGACATGGAACACCTGAATCAGATCTCCAACACCCTTGCCCTGACCATGGGTGTCGCCTGGGCCAGCGGCATCAACCTTTATGCCGCGATCCTGATGCTCGGCCTGCTCGGCGCCACCGGAAACATCGCCCTCCCGCCGGATCTCCTGATTCTTACTCAGCCGATCGTGATCTTTGCCGCCGGAGCCATGTACCTGGTCGAATTCGCAGCGGACAAGGTTCCCGGCGTGGACACCGGCTGGGACGGGATACAGACATTCATCCGCATTCCGATGGGGGCGCTCCTCGCCGCGGGGGCCGTCGGCGAGGTCACCCCCGCCCTCTCCCTGGCGGCCGCCCTCTTCGGCGGCGGGCTCGCAGCAGCGACTCACGCCACCAAGGCGGGAACAAGAATCATGATCAACACCTCCCCCGAACCGGTGACCAACTGGGTCGCCTCCCTCGGAGAGGACGTGGCCGTCATCGGTGGACTCTTCCTGGCCCTCAACTACCCGTGGGTTTTCCTCGCCCTGCTGGCAGGCTTCATCGTGCTGGTTGCCTGGCTCCTCCCCAAGATCTGGCGGGGGGTCCGAAGCTTTTTCGCATTTCTCGGGCGGATATTCCGTGGCCCAGCGCCTCCGCCCGCATCCGGATAACCGAACAGTCATCGATGAGGAGTAAGATCCTCCGATTTCCGCAAAAGACACTCAACAGGCTCCGGTGCCTATGAAACCTGAACTGATCGTCCTGATTATTTCCATCCTGCTGCAACTGACGGCGGCCCTCTTCGCCCTGCGACTGACCCGCCTCACCTCCCGACCTTTCGCCTGGATTCTGATCTCGACAGCCCTCGGCCTGATGGCTCTTCGAAGGGGCGTGACCCTGTACGCCGTCATATCATCCGGAGGCGGCCACTCCCACGACCTGGCGGCGGAGTTGGTTGCCGTTATCATCTCATTCCTGATGATGGCTGGCATTTTCGCCGTCGAACCGATCTTCCGTGCCCAGAGAAGGTCCGAAAAAGAGCTGAGAGAGAGCGAGGCCAAGTACCGCGACCTGTTCGAGAATGCCGAGGACGCCATTTTCATCGTCGACTCGGATTTCCGCTACCAGGACGTCAACCGAAAGGCGATCGAGACCTTCGGCTTTACCCGGGAGGAGTTTCTGCGCATGTCCATCATGGACGTTATTCCTCCGGATCAGGTTCCCGCCACCAAAGCCGAGTTTGAAAAACTTCGCGCCAAAGGATCATACGAAAAATTCACCGGCAAGATGCTCTGCAAAACAGGGAACTACCTGGATATCGAGGTGAGTTCTTCGGCGATCGTCCGGGACGGAAAGGTGGTCGGATCCAGAGATATCGTGCGTGACATCACCGAGCGCCGGCACGTCGAGGAGGAGTTGAGGCGCCTCAACAAGGTTCTCAAAAAGCAGGCCACCCACGACGGCTTGACCGGGCTGCCCAACCGCCGGTTGCTCTTCGACCGGATCAACCAGGCCATCGCCCGAAGCCGCCGATTGAACGAGAATTTTGCCGTCATGTTTATCGACCTCGACAATTTCAAGCAGATCAACGATCGTTTCAGCCACCAGGTCGGTGACGAGGCCCTGCGCCTCTTCTCCGAGCGGCTCAAGCAGGGGCTGCGCGAGGTCGATTCCATCGGCCGCCTCGGCGGCGACGAATTCGCCATGGTGATCCAGGGGATCAAGGGCCCGGAGGATGCCGAGGAGGTGATCCAGAAGGTCTTCCGTGAATTCGAACAGCCCTTGCTGGTCCAGGGGCACGAATGCTCCATGGGTTTCAGCATCGGGATCAGCATTTATCCGACCGACGGAAGAAGCCCAGAGGCCCTGATTGCCAGTTCGGACCGGGCGATGTACGAAGCCAAAAGAAACGGCAAGGGCACCTTCGGCTTTGCCTCGCCTGCCTCCTCCGATTAAATGACCTCCAAAACCCCCTTCGGGCTTCCCCGCCAGTTGTTTTTCTGCTAAGAATGGTTTTCGTTTCCACCCCCGTTCGCAGGGGGCCTCCCTCAACGGCCGCCCGAAAGCAACGGGGGCGGCCCGCAAAGGACTGGACGCAGACCATGATGGCCTGGGAAAGGCTCTGCCGCCGCTGCGGAGAGTGCTGTTTCGAAAAGTGGATCGACGATGACGGCACCATCCACCCGACCTCCATCGCCTGCCGCTATCTCGACATCGTCAGCCGCAAGTGCAAGGTCTACCCCCATCGCTTCGAAGTGGGCGAGGGGTGCCTCAAACTGACCCCGGAGGTCGTTTCCACCCTCCAGTGGCTGCCCGAGGGATGCGGCTACAGGCAGTGGTGGGAAAGCCGTTCCTCCTCTCGATGACTCCTCCCCCTCTCGGCAGGCGCCCGATGGATTCTTCCCGAAAAAATCGCTTATGGTTCGGCTGGTGCATGTACGACTGGGCCAACTCCGCCTTCGCCACAGTCATCCTCGCAGCCGTCCTTCCGGTCTACTTCGCCGCCCTGGTCCCCGCCTGGGGGGCAAGAATCACCCTGTTCGGCCTGAGCCGCACCGTCCCTGCGACCGCCCTGTGGGGCTACGCCGTCTCCCTCTCGATGCTCCTGGTCGCCCTCTGCGCCCCCTACCTCGGCGCCCTGGCCGACCGCGGGGGCAAGCGCCGCTCCTTCCTGGTCGTTTTCGCCCTGACCGGCGCCGGCGCCACCGCCGCGCTCTTTTTTGCTGGGCCGGGCAACTGGCCCCTGGCCGCCGGGCTGTTCATCCTCGCCAATATCGGCTTCGCCGGCGGCAACGTCTTCTACAACGCCTTCCTGCCGGTGCTGGCCGAAAGGGAGGAACAGGACCGGCTCTCCGCCCGCGGCTTCGCCTTCGGCTACCTCGGCGGCGGACTCGCCCTGCTTCTGGTCTTCGTCCTGATCCAGGCGCACGCTTCCTTCGGCATCGCCGACAAGGCGGTCGCGACCCGGATCGCCTTTCTCTTTACCGGCCTGTGGTGGGCGGTTTTCGCCCTGCCCGCCTTCCGTTCGCTGAAGCAGGTCCCGGCAGTCCCCCCAAAATCGCCGGGCGAATCGACCGGTTACCTGAAGGCCTTTCTCGAAATCCGAGGACGCAGGGACCTCCTCCTCTTCCTGGTCGCCTTCCTCTTCTACAACGACGGCATCCAGACCTTCATCGCCGTCTCGGCCATCTTCGGCCGGGAGGAGCTCGGCCTCTCCCAAGGGAGCATCCTCGGCTGCTTCCTGATGATCCAGTTCGTGGCCATGCCCGGCACCCTCCTTTTCGGCCGCATCGCGGAGCGCTCCGGGGCGCGGCGTTCGATCACCCTCACCCTCCTGGTCTTCATCGCCGCATCGGTCTACGCCTACTTCATGCGGGCCGGCTGGGAGTTCTGGCTCCTCGGCTTCGTCGTCGCCCTCGTCTACGGCGGCGCCCAGGCGGTCAGCCGCTCCCTCTTCAGCACCCTCATCCCCCCGGAAAAGTCGGCCGAGTTCTTCGGCTTCTACGCCATATCCGCCAAGTTCGCCTCGATTTTCGGCCCCCTGATCTTCGCCATCATCGCCGACCTGACCGGGTCGGCCCGGACAGGGATCATGGCCCTGGCGGCCTTTTTCATTGTCGGCCTGATCCTGCTGACCCTGGTCGATGTCGACCGCGGACGGGCCCAGGCCCGGGGAGAGAACCCGTGAACAGCGTCTACCTTTGCCCGCCTGCGCCGCGCCTCTTCGCCCATCGCGGCGCTTCGGCGGCCTCCCCGGAGAACACCCTGCCAGCCTTTCGGTCGGCGGTCGCAGCTGGACTGCCCTACCTGGAAATGGATGTCTGGTCGACCGCCGACGGCGTCGTGGTCGTCCATCACGACGAGACGGCCCTGAGGCTCTGCGGCGATCCCCGCCGCATCAGCGACCTGAGCCTGGCGGAATTGCAGAATCTCGACGCCGGGCACACCTTTTCCCCCGACGGCGGCCGCTCCCACCCCTTCCGGGGGCGGGGGGTCATCGTCCCCACCCTTCGGCAGGTCCTCGATGCCTTCCCGAAAGCACGGTGCAATATCGAAATCAAGCAGGCGGAGCCGGCCGCCGAGGAGTTGACGGTGGCGACGATCCGGGAGGCGGAAGCCGAAGAGAGAGTCCTTCTGGCCGCCGAGCAGGACGCGGTCATGAAGCGGATTCGGGAGTGCTGCGGGGAGATCCCGACCAGCTTCAGCCGGGGAGAGGTTGCCGCGTTCCTGGAATGGATTCAGGGGGGATGCCTCGGAAGCTACCGGCCGGAAGGGGTGGCCCTGCAGATCCCCGAGGTCTTCGGGACGACGCGCCTGGTCTCCCCGGAAACGATTCGGGCCGCCCACCGAGCGGGGCTGGAAGTCCACGTCTGGACCGTGAACGAGGCGCAGGACATGGAACGCCTGCTGGGATGGGGGGTGGACGGACTCATGAGCGACCATCCGGAGCTGTTGGCGGCGACGGCGGGGAAAATCCTCTAGCGATTCAGCACCAGGCGACCCCGAAGCCCTTCGGGGCCACATGCCTCGATCAGCACCTCTGCCAACCTTCCCGCCTGGCCCTCCCCGCCGGGAAACTTCACTGTTAGGTAGTTCCGGGTCAGGCCCGATCGCAGGACGCCTCCCTCCCCTTTCTCCACCACCACCTCCAGGATCTGACCGACATAGCGTTCGGCGAAGGCCCGGTTTTTCTCCTCCCCCATGGCCCTCAGCCGCGCCGCCCGGGACTTGGCGACATCTCCGGGGACCTGTCCGGGCATGTCCGCCGCCGGGGTCCCCGGCCTGCTACTATAGGGAAAGACGTGGAGGTGGGTCACGGGAAGAGCCCCGACCAGGGCCAGGGTCTCCGAGAACTCCTCCTCCGTCTCCCCCGGGAAGCCGGCGATGACGTCGAGACCGATGGCCGCATCGGGGAGGCTTTTGCTGATACGCAGGACCAGGTCCCGGAAAAAGGCGGTGTCGTAGTGACGGTTCATGCGGGCGAGGACCGAGTCGCTGCCGGCCTGCAGGGGGATGTGAAAATGGGGGCAGAGGATCTTCGAGGAGGCCACCGCCTCGATGAGCCGATCCGGGATCTCCGTCGGCTCCACCGACCCCAGCCGGAGCCGGGGGATGGCCGTTTCGGCCTCGATGCACCCGGCCAGCTCCAGCAGGGAGGTTTTCGGCGACAGATCGGCTCCGTAGCCGCCGATGTGGATTCCGGTGAGAACGGCCTCGGGGTATCCCCCTTCGGCCAACCGCCGGAGCTGGGCGAGAACCTGTTCGGGCGGCACGGAGCGGCTGCGCCCCCGGGCATAGGGGATGATGCAGTAGGAACAGAAGGCGTCGCACCCGTTCTGGATCTGGACAAAGGCCCGGCTGCGTTCGGCAAAGCTCGATATGGGCAGCGGCGAGGCCTCGGCGCTTTGCCGGATATCGGATACTGCGACGGGCGGCCTGCCGACTTCGTCCTGCCCCAGCTCCTGGAGATATCTGAGAAAGTCTTTCTTTTCCTCGTTCCCCAGAACAACCGCAACCCCGGGAATGGCCCGGAGCGCCTCGGGGTCGACCTGGGCGTAGCATCCGGTCACCATCACTCGCGCCTCGGCGTTGAGGCGGCGGGCGCGGCGGATGAGGTTACGCGACTGGGAGTCGGTGGCGGCGGTGACGGTGCAGGTGTTGACGAGGACGAGATCGGCCCCTTCCTCGAAGGGAACGATGCGGTAGCCGGAGGA
Organism: Desulfuromonas sp.; assembly: GCF_002868845.1. Taxonomy (NCBI): domain Bacteria; kingdom Pseudomonadati; phylum Thermodesulfobacteriota; class Desulfuromonadia; order Desulfuromonadales; family Desulfuromonadaceae; genus Desulfuromonas; species Desulfuromonas sp. Next base: position 148,222 of record NZ_PKUB01000018.1, on the reverse strand, counting down.
GCGAAGGCGCTCCTCGAGGGCCGCCGACTCGAACTGGTTGGTCTTGCAGCCGAGGGTGGCAATGGACACAGTCCTGCTCATTCGATCGAGCCTCCGCCGATGACCCTGTCCCCCTCGTAAAAAACCGCCGCCTGCCCCGGAGTCACGCCCTGCTGCGGTTCATCGAACTGCACCCGGGCGCGGCCGTTTTCCAGGGGGGTGATCAGGGCGGGTTGCTCCCTGTGCCGATAGCGGATGCGGCAGAGGGCCCGCAGGGGGCCTTCAGGAACCTTCCCCGGCCAGTGGGCCTGGTGAACCGTCAACTCGGACCGTTCCAGGTGTTTCCTTTCCCCGACGATCACCCGGCGCTTTTCTGCGTCGATGCCGACCACGAACAGGGGTTCGCTCCATCCGATCCCCAGGCCGCGGCGCTGACCGACGGTATAACGGTAGGTGCCGCGGTGTGTGCCGAGCTTTTCCCCGGAGACGTGGACGATGTCCCCGTCCATCTTGCCGGCGCCGCGCTCATCTTCCAGGAACCGCACGTAATCGCCGTCGGGGACGAAGCAGATGTCCTGGCTTTCGGCCTTTTCCGCCACCCGCAGGGAGAACCGGGCGGCATGGGCCCGGACCTCGTCCTTGCTCATTCCTCCGAGGGGGAAGAGGACCCGCTTCATCTGCTCCTGACTCAGGGTATAGAGGAAGTAGCTCTGGTCTTTGCGGTCGTCGAGTCCCTTGCGCAGGGAAAAAGCGCCCCCGTCCTCGACGATGCGTGCATAGTGACCGGTCGCCAGCCAGTCCGCCTCCAACTCCCGGGCCCGGCGCAGAAGCAGTTCGAACTTGAGGACCTGGTTGCAGAGAACGCAGGGGTTAGGCGTGCGCCCGGCAAAGTAGTCGTCGCAGAAAGCGTCGATGACCTGCTGCTGGAAGTCCTTCTCGAAATTGACCACGTAAAAGGGGATGCCGAGGCCTTCGGCGACCCGGCGGGCGTCGTGGACGTCATCCAGGGAGCAGCAGGAGCCGAAGGTGTCGCCGTGTTCGGCGGTAAATCGGCCGTAGTCCCAGATCTGCATGGTCATGCCGATGACTTCGTGCCCCTGCTCTTTCAACAGGGCGGCGGTCACCGAGGAGTCGACCCCGCCGCTCATGGCGACGACGATGCGTTTTTTTTCAAAAGCCATAATATTCGTTCTGCCGCAAGGGCAGATTCATCGGTTTGCAGATGAAACAGAAGAGGGCAATCCGGACGTCCCGAAGGCCCTCTCCCTGTTAAAGCATATCCTGAACAATCATCGCCTAGGAGTGCGTTTCCTGGTAGTTTTTGATCGCCTCGTGGAGGGCGTCAGCGGCCAGGTTCGAGCAGTGCATCTTGGCCGGCGGCAGGCCGTCGAGAGCCTCGGCCACGGCCTTGTTGGAGAGCTCCATGGCCTCCTCGAGGGTCTTGCCGATGGCCATCTCGGTCACCATGGAGGAGGTGGCGATGGCGGCCCCGCAGCCGAAGGTCTTGAACTTGACGTCCTTGATGACGTTGTCCTCGACCTTGAGGAAAATCTTCATGATGTCGCCGCAGGAGGCGTTGCCGACCTCCCCGACCCCGTCGGCGTTCTCGATCTCCCCGACGTTGCGGGGGTTGGTGAAGTGGTCCATCACTTTGTCAGTGTACATTTTCGGCTCCTTTTAATGCAGATGGTTCGCCCCGGCCCGGCCGCGGGCATCGCCAACATTTCTTCGTCATTTTCGCTTGATGATCCGGCATTGCTCGCAGGTCATGCTGCCGTCGCGCTTGTAGAGAGGACTCATCTCCCGCAGGCGCTGAACGATGGGGGGCAGGACCTCGAGGACGTAGTCGACGTCCTCCTCGGTGCTGTCGGGACCGAGGCTGAAACGGGTGCTGGAGTGGGCCAGGGTGATTTCGACGCACATCGCCCCCATGACGTGGGAGGGCTCGAGCGATCCGGAGGTGCAGGCGCTGCCCGAGGAGGCCGCAATCCCCTTCATGTCGAGGTTGAGCAGCAGCGACTCCCCCTCGATCCAGGCGAAGCTGACGTTGAGGGTGTTGGGCAGGCGCAGGTCCGGATGGCCGTTGAGCTTGACGTCGGGAATCGCCTCGAAGATTCCGTCTTGTAGCTTGTCGCGCAGTCTCCTAAGCCGCGGGGCTTCCTCATCCATGTGCGCCACGGCCAGCTCGCAGGCGGCCCCGAGAGCGACGATGCTCGGCACGTTGTGGGTGCCGGCGCGCCGGTTGCGCTCCTGGTGCCCGCCGTGGATCAGCGAAGTCATCTTGGTCCCCTTGCGAATATAGAGGGCGCCGACCCCCTTGGGGGCCCCGAGCTTGTGGCCGGAGATGACCAGCAGGTCGACAGCCGCCTTCTCCATGTCGACGGGGACCCTGCCGATCGCCTGGACGGCATCGGTGTGGAAGCGGACCTTGTGCTTGCGGGCGATCCGGCCGATCTCCTCGATGGGGTAGATGTTTCCCGTCTCGTTGTTGCCCCACATGATCGAGATGAGGATCGTGCGCTCGGTGATGGCCTTTTCCAGGGCCTCCAGGTCGAGCATCCCGTCATGGTCCACGGGGAGGTAGGTGACCTCAACCCCTTGTTTTTCCAAAAACTTGCAGGTATTGAGCACCGCCGGGTGCTCCACCGTGGTGGTGATGATGTGGTTCCCCTTGCCGCGCAGCGCCTCCACAGTCCCCTTCAGGGCGTGATTGTCACCCTCGCTGCCGCAGGACGTGAAGACGATTTCCGCCGGTGAGCAATTGATGGCCTTCGCCACCTGCTCCCGGGCTTTTTCCACGGCTCCGGTCACCGCCCTGCCGGCCCAGTGGACGCTGGAGGGGTTGCCGAACTCCTCGCAGAAGAAGGGGAGCATCGCCTCGAGCACCTCCGGGCGTACCGCGGTGGTTGCGTTGTTGTCCATGTAGATCTTTTTCACCGGTGTTTCCTCCTCGTTCTCTTCATCTATTAGACATGGTCATGTCTATTCGCTGGCGGGTCCGGGCCCCGCGACAATCTTTGTCCGTAAACGGTCAGGACTGCTCCTGCCCTATTTTTCCCCGCGCCTCGCGGGTGAGGTCTTCCAGGGTGATGGAGGACAGAAAGTTGCGGATCCGCTCTCCGAGCCCCTGCCAGACACTGTGCGTGACGCACTGGGATGTGCAACTGCAGGTGCCGTCGTCGTCCATGCAGGAAACCGGCACGAGGGTTTCCTCGACGCTGTCGATGATCTGGTCGATGCGGATATCCCGTGCAGGCCTGGCCAGAACGTAGCCGCCGCCGGGACCACGCACGCTGTTGACGATGTGACCCCGGCGCAGTTTGACGAAAAGCTGCTCAAGGTAGGTCAGGGAGATCTCCTCGCGGGCCGCGATTTCCTTGATGGAAATCGGCGAGCCCTCGTCGAAGAGGTTGAGACTGACCAGGGCGCGCACCGCGTACTGTGCTTTGGTCGAAAGGCGCATGCGTCAGGCGTTCTCCTTGGCCTGCTCGGCGTCGGCCAACTGCTTCCGCAGCCGGACCTGTTCCTCGGTGAGGTCCTGCAGCTTCCCCTCGAGGGTGCGGATCTGGTCGAACAGGCAGGAAACGGCCTTGGCCACCGGGTCGGGAAGCTCTCCGTGCTCCAGGTCGGCCCTGGCGCTGTCGACCTTCTGCCCGGCCGCAAGGACCATCCGGCCGGGAACGCCGACCACCGTGCTGTTGTCAGGAACCTCCTTGACGACGACCGAGTTGGAACCGACCTTGCTGTTGTCTCCGACCCTGAAAGGCCCGAGAACTTTGGCGCCGGAACCGATAACGACGTTGTCCCCGAGGGTCGGATGCCTCTTTTCCTTGGCCCAGGAGGTGCCTCCGAGGGTCACGCCGTGGTAAAGGGTGCAGTTGTCGCCGATCTCCGCCGTCTCCCCGATCACCACTCCCATGCCGTGGTCGATGAAGAACCCCCGCCCGATCCGGGCGCCGGGGTGAATCTCGATGCCGGTAAAAAACCGCCCCATATGGGAGAGGAGGCGCCCGAGAAAGAAGAAGTTTCGCCTCCAAAGGCCGTGGGCCAGGCGATAAAAGAGCAGCGCATGAAACCCCGGATAACAGAAAAGGATTTCGAATACGCTGCGTACGGCCGGATCGCGCTCAAATACGACCTTCAAGTCCTCTTTAAGGGTCTGGATCACGGGCCATTCTCCTCTGACGTTAGAAATGCTGAAGACCGGGCTGCCTCTTGCCAAGCTGATCGGAGCAGACAGGGCCAGAACCATGATTTCCTGATATGGTTAACATACCTGAGCGATTCTGTCAATTATTTCCGCACGGGATTAAAATGGTTGCAAGGGATAGGATACACGGCGCAGAATACCAATAAAACAAGAACCGGAAAAGCTGCCTCACGCCCGTTCGCTATGCTCTCTCAAGACGCAAAGCCGCAAAAAAAATCGGGCCCTCTTGTTTTCAATCCCTCCCCCTTTTCGCCGCCGCCGAAGCGGAGTGGATGGGTGTTGACAAAAAGAGACGAGGCTGACTGAGCCCCGGCTCTTCCGAAAGACCCTCTGTTACGGTTCTCCGCCTTTCAATTAACCGCAGCCCAAATCCCTTGAGCGCTTAAAGAAAGAGCCGGTAGGCGGGGTTCTTCGTCTCGGCCTGATAGCGATAGCCGAGCCTTTCCAGAAACGCCTGAAAATCGGACTCGTCTTCGGCAGGAATCTCCAGCCCGATGAGGACCCGGCCGAAATCCCCTCCGTGGTTCCGGTAGTGAAAGAGAGAGATGTTCCAGCTCTCCCCCATGGAGGCGAGAAAGCGGGTCAGGGCGCCGGGCCGCTCCGGAAACCAGAAACGGTACAGCACCTCCCCGGAGACCTCCGAGGAGCGCCCGCCGACCATGTAGCGGACGTGAGTCTTGGCCAGGTCGTTCTCGGTCAGGTCGAGGCTCTCGAAGCCGATATTGGCCAACTGCCGCCCGAAAGAGGACCGTTCCCCCTCGTCCCCGACCGAAATCCCGACGAAAATATGGGCCTGCCGCCTCCCGGCGAGACGGTAGTTGAACTCGGTGATGTTGCGTTCCTGAAGCACCTCCGTGCAGAAGCGCCGCAGTGAGCCCGGCTCCTCCGGAAGGGTGACAGCGAACAGGGCCTCGCGGCGCTCGCCGAGGGTGGTCCGGTCAGCCACGTAGCGCAGCCTTTCGAAATTCATGTTGGCCCCGGAGTTGACGGCGACCAGGGTCTTGCCCCGCACCCCTTCGCGGCGCACGTACTTCTTCAGCCCCGCCACGCCGAGGGCCCCGGCCGGTTCGACGATGGAGCGGGTGGCATGGTAGACATCCTTGATGGCGCTGCACACTTCGTCCGTATCGACGAGGACGATCTCGTCCACGTAGCGACGGCAGAGTTCGAAGCTTGCTTTCCCGACCTCCCGCACCGCCACCCCGTCGGCGAAGATCCCCACCGAATCGAGCCGCACCCGGCGGCCTTTCTCCAGGGAGGCGGCCATGGCGGCGCTGTCGAGGGGTTCCACCCCCACGACCCTCACCTCGGGACAGAGGGCCTTCAGGTAGGCGGCCATGCCGGCGATCAGCCCTCCGCCGCCGACGGGGACGAAGACCACGTCGAACCTCCCCGCCGTCTGCCGCACCAGTTCGTCGGCCACCGTGCCCTGTCCGGCGATGACCAGCTCATCGTCGAAAGGGTGGATGAAGGCCATGCCCCTTTCGGTGACCAGGCGGTCGCAGTGATCCTGCGCCTCGGAATAGTTGTCTCCGTGGAGGACGACCTCGGCCTCCATCCTGCGTACCGCGTCGATCTTGATCTGTGGCGTGGTGGCCGGCATGACGATGACCGCCGGAATCCCCAGCATCCTGGCGGAATAGGCGACCCCCTGGGCGTGATTTCCGGCCGAGGCGGTGATGACCCCGCGCCGGAGATCTTCCCCGGGAAGGTGGGCGATCTTGTTGTAGGCCCCGCGAAGCTTGAAGGAGAAGACCGGCTGCAGATCCTCCCGTTTGAGCAGGACCTTGTTCTCCAGGGAGGCGGAGAGGGTCGGGGCCTCCTCGAGGGGGGTTTCGACGGCGGCTTCGTAGACCCGTGAGGTCAGAATCCGCTTGAGCATCTTTTGCATAAGCTAAAGCCTTGGAGAATCTGCCACAGAGACAGAGAACCACGGAAAAATACAAAGAAAAGGACCAGGATTGGTGCAAATGTGTGACTTAACATAAAAAACGGGAAACAACAACCTTGGGTGCCATTGTTTCCCGCCGACCGTTCTAAGGAGTAGATTCCCTTCGCTCCTCCAGGACTCCGTGCCCCCCCGGGATCAGGGGCTTTCGAGAATCATCGCCGCCGCCATCGCCCCGGCGGCGCAGACCGAAACGAGGCCGTAGCGGCTGCCGCGCCGTGCCATCTCCCCCGCCAGGGTGGAGACAATGCGAGCGCCGGTGGCCCCGAAGGGATGCCCGACGGCAATGGAACTGCCCAGGGGGTTGAGCCTTTCCCGGTCCACGCCGCCGATGGCCGGCTCCTTCCAGCCCTTTTCCCAGGCCGCGAGGTTGCAGGCCACCTGGGCGCCGAAGGCCTCGTGCACCTCGACGATGTCCATGTCGTCGAGGGTCAGGCCGACCCGTTGCAGCAGGCGGGGCACCGCCACCGCGGGAGCCATGAGCAGGCCTTCGGCGGGATCGATGGCGGCATATTCGACGGCTTTGACAAAGGCCAGGGGCTTCAGCCCTTCGGCGGCGGCCCGCTCCTCCGACATGAGGAGCACCGCGGCGGCCCCGTCGGTCAAGGGGCTGCTGTTACCGGCGGTGATCGTTCCTTCCTCCGAGCGATCGAAGCCCGGTCTCAGGCCCGCCAGCTTCTCCAGGCTCGTACCGCCTCGGACGATAGTGTCCTGGTCGATCCCCCGCAGAGGATGGATCTCCGCCTTCAGGCGCCCGTCGACGGTTGCCGCGGCCGCCCGGTGGTGGCTCGCGAGGGCGATTTCGTCCTGCTCTCGGCGGGAGGCATTCCACTCCTTGGCGGTGACTTCGGCGTGCTGGCCCATGGTCAGCCCCGTAGACGGCTCCTTGAAAGAGAGGGGTTCGGGGAAGAGATGGCGTGGACGCAGGCGAAGCAGACTCTTGAAACGCTCCCCTGCGCTCTTCGCCATGCCCGCCCGCAGGAAGATGGCCCCCGCCTCCTGCCCGAAAAGGACCGGGACGGTGGACATCGACTCGACCCCGCCAGCGACGCCGATGTCCGACCGCCCCTGCTCAATGGCGTCGGCCACGTCGGTAATGGCGTGAATGCTCGTGATGCAGTTGTTGGAAACCAGGTGAGCCCGAATCGAAGGAGGCAGGCCGAGGTCGAAGACGATCTCTCTAGCCAGATTGGAAATCCGCGGGTCATGAAGGACGCGGCCCCAGACGAGCAGATCGACGTCCTCCGCCCTGACCGGAAAACGATCGAGCAGCCCCCGCACCGCGTGGGATGAAAGCGTCAACTGGGACAGGTCGCTGAACGCCGTTCCGGCCTTGACAAAGGGGGTTCGCATTCCCCCGACCACCGCCACCCTCTTCCGCGCTTCAATGTCCATGGCATTCCTCCCCACCCGACAACCTCGTTAATGAGTCTCCTTCCTACAACAGTAACAGAAACGAGAAAATTTTCATTTTTGGCCTCAGCCAGGTGTCGACAAGTGTATACGCTTTCTATATAATGCTGCGCTGGAATTGATACAATTGACGGCATTTGAGCCGTCCGATGTCCATAACAATGCAAAGGAGAGAAGAGATGCCGGATTTCACGTACCAGGATCCTTTCCCGCTGGCAAAGGACGAGACCAAGTACTACAAGATCGAAGGCTCGGAGAAGTTCATTTCGGTCGCCAGCTTCGACGGCCAGGACGTCCTCAAGGTCGACCCCGAAGCCCTCACCGTCCTCGCCAACCAGGCGATGAAGGACGTCTCCTTCATGCTGCGCCCCGAGCACAACGAGCAGGTCGCGAAGATCCTGCGGGACCCCGAGTCGTCGATGAACGACAAGGGGGTAGCGATGGCTTTCCTGCGCAACGCCGAAATCTCCGCCAACTTTGAACTCCCCCTCTGCCAGGACACCGGCACCGCCACCATGGTCGCCAAGAAGGGCCAGAACGTCTGGACCGGCGCCAACGACGCCGAGTACCTCTCTCAGGGGGTCTACAAGACCTACACCGAGGAGAACCTGCGCTACTCCCAGACCGTCGCTCTGGACATGTACAAGGAAAAGAACACCGGCACCAACCTGCCGGCCCAGATCGACATCATGGCGACCGAGGGCGAGGCCTACAAGTTCCTCTTCATGGCCAATGGCGGCGGCAGCGCCAACAAGACGATGCTCTTCCAGGAGACCAAGGCGCTCCTCACGCCCGAGAAGCTTTACGACTTTCTCGTCGCCAAGATGAAGACCCTCGGCACCGCCGCCTGCCCCCCCTACCACATCGCCTTCGTCATCGGCGGCACCAGCGCCGACGCCTGCATGAAGACGGTCAAGCTCGCCACCGCCAAAGAGCTCGACGGCCTCCCCAGCGAGGGGAACGACCACGGCCGTGCCTTCCGCGACACGGCCCTCGAGGCGAAGCTCCTCGAAGCGGCCCAGAAACTCGGCATCGGCGCCCAGTTCGGCGGCAAGTACTTCGCCCACGACGTCCGCGTCATCCGCCTCCCCCGCCACGGCGCCTCCTGCCCCGTCGGCATGGCGGTCTCCTGCTCCGCCGACCGCAACATCAAGGCGAAGATCACCCGCGACGGCCTTTTCGTCGAGGAGATGGACCGCAACCCCGGCCGCTTCATCCCCGAGCAGTACCGCGGCAAGCACAGCCACGGCACCCAGATCGACCTGGACCGGCCGATGAGCGAGATCCTCGCCGACCTCACCAAGCTCGAAGTCGGCGCCCCGCTCCTGCTCAAGGGGACGATCGTCGTCGGCCGCGACATCGCCCACTCCAAGTTCAAGGAGATCCTCGACTCGGGCAAGCCCCTCCCCGACTACCTCAAGAAGCACCCGATCTACTACGCGGGACCCGCCAAGACCCCTGCAGGTAAGGCATCCGGCTCCTTCGGCCCCACGACCGCCGGGCGCATGGACTCCTACGTCGACCTGCTCCAGGCCAACGGCGGCTCGATGGTGATGATCGCCAAGGGCAACCGCTCCCAGCAGGTCACCGACGCCTGCAACAAGCACGGCGGCTTCTACCTCGGCTCCATCGGCGGCCCCGCCGCTGTCCTCGCCGAGGAGAACATCAAGAAGGTCGAATGCATCGACTTCCCCGAACTCGGCATGGAAGCCGTGTGGAAGATCGAGGTCGAGGACTTCCCCGCCTTCATCCTCGTCGATGACAAAGGGAACGACTTCTTCAAGAAACTCGGGCTGTAGGAAACAGGTCCTCCTCATCGCAAAAAGCCCCGGTTCCGCAAGGAGCCGGGGCTTTTTGTTTCCGGTTTCGGCGGAAAACAAGTTTCTTGAAAAAAATCACCCGAAAAATGCGACAATATGAACTGGGCGGTCCGGACAGCAGGAAGGACCCTCGCCTTTAATTTCCCAGGCGTCTTCGAACAGGGAGGAACCGATGGAAAGCCGCTACATCATGACCGCCTTCGGCAGGGACCGTCCGGGCATTGTTGCCGACGTGACCAAGATTCTCTACGAAAACGGCTGCAACCTTGAAGACAACACCATGACCCTGCTGGTGGACGAATTCACCCTGATCCTCCTCTTCACTTGTCCGCGAAAGGACATCGAGGAACATTTGAACAGGGAGTGCAGACGACTCGAACGGGACAATGGCATCTCGGCCTTCATCCGCCCCCTGGAAGAACGCCGGGAGGTCAGTCGGAGCAAATCCCAAGACTGTACCCTGCATGTCGAGGGGATGGACCAGGCGGGCATCGTCTACAAGATCAGCCGATACCTGGCCGACAACGCGGTCAATATCGTGGACATCAAGTCCACGGTCAAGGCTTCACCGGAAAGTGGAACCGCCGTCTACACGATGGAGATTCTGGTACAGGTCCCCGGGGGTTCCTCTCCGAGCCAGTTGGAGGACGGTCTCGCCGCTGTCGCCGAAGAAGTCCATGTGGACATTACGGTCTCCCGGTAGCGGTTCCCAATAAAATCGTTTTGTCCCATTCGAAAGCCCCGGATCGGTCGTTTCAAGTTGCAAGTGCACCACCCCGAGCGTCATCGAAGACCTCCTGGGGTGTCCGGTACCCAAGACACTTTCGAGGGCGGTTGTTGAGCCTATCGACGGCCCTGGCCAAGGCGACCCATTCAGGTGGGGTCGACTTCGACCTCGGCGGCGGCTCGGACAATCTGGACGATGAGCTCCAGAAGAGCTAGCGGAACCTCGCCCCTTTACCGCAAGAGGCGGCCCTTTCGGGTCACCAAAACGCAGAAAGCCCCGGGCCGAATGGTCCGGGGCTTTCTGCCAGAGTCTGCAGTTGACGGAAGGTTCTTACCCTTGTGCGGGGCCGCGCACCAACCTCTCCATCAGTTCGTGCCCCCGGTCGATTTTCACCCCGGTGGCCAGGGCGGCCTTTTCGCTGTAGCCCTCCACCCCGGAGGCGGGAGGGAACTCCCCCCCGGAACCGCAGAGAATATAGGGAACCGGGTCGGTGGTGTGGGTCATTTTCTTCACCGGGGTCGGGTGGTCTGGCAGGACCGCCAGGCGGTAGTCACCCAAATCTCCCAGGCCGTCGACGACAGTTCCCACCACCAGTTCATCAAAGGCCTCGATGGCCTTGATCTTTTCTTCGACGCTGCCGGCGTGGGCCGCCTCGTCGGGGGCCTCGACGTGCACATAGACGAAGTCGTGGTCCTTGAGGCAGTCCAGGGCGTACTCGGCTTTCCCCCGGTAGTTTGTGTCGAGATAGCCGGTGGCCCCGGGCACTTCGATGATGTCGAGGCCGGCATACTTGCCGATCCCCTTGATGAGATCGACGGCGGAAATCACCGCACCACCCGTGATGCCGAACTTCTCCTTCATCGTCTCCATCCGGGGAGCCCGGCCGTGGCCCCATAGCCAGATGGAGTTGGCAGTGGCCTCTCCCTGCGCCTCGCGCTTTTTGTTGACGGGGTGGTTGTGCAGCAGCAACTGGGAAGCGTTCATGAGGTGGATAAGCTGGTCGGCGCCGTCGCCCTTGGGCATATGGTCCTCGACCCCCTGCCCTGACAGGTCATGGGGCGGGGAGAAGGTCAGTTTCTCCTTGCCCCCCTTCCAGACCATGAGGTGACGGTAGGAGACCCCGGGATAGAAGCGGAACTCGCCTCCACCGTACTCCTCCTCAAGAGCCTCAACGAGCTCTCGAGCCTCGGGAGTCGTAATGTGGCCGGCGGAGAAGTCCCCCATGTAGAGCCTGCCGTAGTGGGCGACGAGGTTGACCAGGTTCATGCGAAAGGCGACGTCCTCGGGGCCGAGTTCCACGCCCATGCTGGCCGCTTCGAGAGGGGCGCGCCCGCTGTAGCAGGTTGCCGGGTCGTAGCCGAAAACCGAGAGATTGGCCACGTCGCTGCCGGGGTGATAACCCTCGGGAACGGTCTCGACCAGACCGAACTGCCCGGCGCGGGCCAGAGCGTCCATTCGAGGAATGCGGGCCGCCTCCAGAGGGGTCTTCCCGCCGAGTTCTTCGATCGGTTCGTCGGCCATGCCGTCGCCGAGGAGAACGATGTATTTCATGACTATCCTTTCAATAACGGCCCAAAGGGCTATCGACTTTCGAGTCTTTGCCGTCAGGCTGAATCTTCAACCCCGAGGATGGAACTGGCCGTGCACCTTCTTCAGCCGCTCGCGGGTGACGTGGGTGTAAATCTGGGTCGTGGAGATGTCCGCATGCCCAAGCAGGGTCTGCACCGAGCGCAGGTCGGCGCCGTTCTCCAACAAGTGGGTGGCGAAGGAATGGCGCAGGGTATGGGGGCTGACCTCCTTGACGATTCCAGCCTGTTGGGCGCGGCGCTTCATCATCTTCCAGAAGCCTTGCCGTGTCAACCCCCGGCCGGAGCGATTAAGAAAGACCGTCCCGCCGCCCACCCCCTTTTCGAGCGCAGGTCGCCCCCTCTGAAGGTAGTTCAGAAGTTCCGCACGGGCAACCTCGCCGGTGGGGACGATGCGCTGTTTTCCCCGCTTGCCGAGGGTCATCAGGTATCCGACGTCGAGCTGCAGATCCCCGAGAGCGAGCCCGACCAGCTCGGAAACCCGAAGACCGGTGGCATATAGGATCTCAAGCATGGCCCGGTCGCGCAGGGCGAGGGCCCCCTCCCCCTTCGGAGCAGCGAGCAGCCCCTCCACCTCGGCGGTGGAGAGGGTCTGAGGCAGGGCCCGCAGGCTCTTGGGAGCTTCGAGCAGGGCGGTCGGGTTGCTGCGAGCGTGCCCCTCGGCGATCAGGAACCGGTGAAACATGCGCAGGGCGACCAAAGCCCGGGCGCGGCTGCGAGAGCCGAGGCCCCGCCCTGCGAGCAGACCCAGAAAACGGAGGACGACGGCCGGCGTGACCTCGTCAGGCCCCTTCACCTTCTCGCCGTCAGTCAGGAAATCGAGATAGCGGGCCAGATCGCGCCCGTATCCGTCCAGAGTGTGGCGCGACAGCCCCCGCTCGACAGCCAGATAGTGAAGAAACAGGTCGAGGTATTGGTTCATAACCCATCTAAGTAATGGCGGTTTTGCCGCTCTTGCGATAAGCCCGGCCGGACCCCGCGAAAGACTCCGGGAGGAGACCCTCAGGGCCCTTTGCCGACGGACCATTTTGATCGATCGTACGAGCCGAAGGGAACTCTAGCTTCCGAGTTCGGCGTCGAGGCACTCGAGAAGCCGTCGGTTGAGCTCCTCGAGCTTGTCCTCAAAGGTGACCTTCTGGGCGAAAATATCCTGGATGTAGAACGTGTCGGCGATCTGGTCCACCTTGGTCGAAATCTTCGACACCCCGATGTAGTACCCAAGCTCCTTCAGCGTTCTGGTGATCTGGTAAAGGAGGCCGACCTTGTCGTGGGCGTAAATATCGACCACGGTGTACTCGTCGGAGACCTCGTTGTCGATCTCCACCCGGTTGGTGAACCGGGGTTTGGGGCGCTCACCCACGAAGGAAGGTTCCTTGCAGCGTTTGACCAGCTCTTTGACCCGGAGGCGTCCCTCCACCACTCCGACAAGGTCCTTCTGCACCCGGCGCCACTTTTCAGGGTTGACGATAATCTCGCCGGTGAGACTGCTCACCTGCAGGATGTCGAGGGCCACCCCCTGGTTCTGGGTATAGATCTGGGCACCGAGGATGTTGATGCCGTTTGCGGCCATAACTCCCGTGATCTTGGAGAAGAGCCCGGGGATGTCGACGGTGGAAATGGTGAGCTGGGTATATTCGCCCTGGGTTCCCTGCTCCACCTTCATGGCCAAAGGCTTTTCCCCCCGCCCGAGAAAAACCCTCAGGTGTTCGGCGATTTCGGCCGAGCGGTGGGAAAGGAGGTAGCGGGTGTTCATCCCGCGCAGCACCCCCTTGATGACCTTGGTGCCGAACTCCTCCTCGAGCAGGCCGACGACCTTGCGCTTGCGGTTGCGAACTTTTTCCGAGCGCTTTTCGAGGCGGAAATCGCCCCTTTCGAGAACGTCGTAGGTCTTCTCGTAGAGTTCCTGCAGGAGAAACCCCTTCCACTCGGACCAGACCTCCGGGCCGACGGCCTTGATGTCGGCAAAGGTCAGCAGGTAGAGCATCTTGAGGTTCTCGCTCATTCCCATGGTGCGGGCAAACTGAAGAATGAGCTTGTCGTCGTGCAGATCGCGGCGCTGGGCGTTGTGAGCCATGAGCAGGTGCTGACGGACCAGGAACTCGAGGCGCTGGCTGTCCTCCTTGTTGAGGCCGAGGCGCCGCGCAATGGTGGGGATCATGTCCGCGCCCTTGTTGCAGTGGTCCTTTCCCTCCCCCTTGCCGATGTCATGGAGAAGAACCGCCAGCAACAGAAGTTCACGCTTCTCGATATCGTTGGCGATTTTGGTCAGCAGGGGCTTCTTCCGGGCGTAATCGCCGCGCCACAGTTTGGCAATCTCCTCAAGGGCGAAGATGGAGTGAATGTCCACCGTGTAGATATGATAAAGATCGTGCTGGACATTGCAGTAGATGCGCTCGAACTCAGGGATGAAGCGGTTCAGAAAGCGCAGGTGATGCATGACCAGCAGGGTGTCCCCGACCCCGTGGGGCTTGCGCAGGATACCGAAAAAGTCGTCCGTCATAGCCCGGGAGCGACGCACCCGGTCGTTGATGCGGTGAAGGTTGGCGCGGATCAGCCCCTTGAGAGGAACACTCAGGCGCACTCCGTGGTTTTTTGCCAGGAGAAAGGCGCGCATCATGAGAGCGGGATCTTTTTCGAACAGGTCGTCGACGGAAACGCGCAATTCCCCCCTCAGGACATAGAACCCGTCCTCGAGGTTCCTTCGGGTGAAGTAGCCGAGAATGCGCGTGGTCTGCTCCTCCTGCTGGGTCGCCTTGGTGATAAGGGTTGAGGCGAGGTGCTCGACCTCGGTGGCGTGGGCGTAGTAGTCCTGCATGAACTGCTCGACGGCCAGGGCCCGCTTGCTGTCCCGGTAGCCGAGGAACTTGGCGATCTGCTCCTGCTGGTCGAAATGGATCTGTTCATTCTTGCGCGGGGAGATGTAGTGAAGCTCGTTGCGAATCCGCCAGAGATAGTCGAAGGCCTGCTCAAAGGCGGCCTCCTCCTGTTCGGTCAGAACGCCCTTGATGAGGAGATCGCGAAGGGAGCTCGCCTTGAACTTGACCCGGGCCATCCAGATGGCGGTGTGGAGGTCGCGCAGCCCCCCCTCCCCCTCCTGGATGTTGGGCTCCAGGAGGTAGACCGAAGAGCCGTACTTGCCCAGCCGCCTGTCATTCTCTTCGATTTTCTCGCGAAGGAAAGCCTTGGTGTTGCGCCCCATCACCGGCTTCAAGACCGATTGCTCGAACTCTCTGTACAGGGTTTCTGAACCGACCAGGTAACGGCCGTCGAGCAGGGCGGTGCGAGCGGTGATGTCTCGCTCGGCCATGTCGAGGCAATCCTTGGCCGTGCGCACGCTGTGCCCTACGTCGAAACCGAGGTCCCAGAGGAGGTAGAGCATTCGCTCGGAGACCTGCTCGGCAAAAGTGCGGTCCTTGCCCCCGTAGAAGAACATGAGGTCGATGTCTGAACCGGGGTTGAGCTCGGCCCGGCCGTAGCCGCCGAGGGCGATGAGGGCGCAATTCTCAAGGTCCTGCTCGACCAGGTCCGCGGAGAGGCTACAGTAAAGGTTTCGAAGCAGGGTGTCGGTAAAGGCGGTCAGGCGCCCGACGATCTCCCGGCCGGAGGCGCCTTGCCGGTGCTTCTCCCTGATACAGTCCCGGAAATATCCGAGGTATTTGCTGGAGGCCTCCAGCAGATTGGCCCTGCGCTCCTCGAAGGGAATGCCGGGATCGGTCAGTTCCTTCGGAGAGAAAAAAGGTTTAGCGGTCTTTTCTGGGCACTCCTGGGGGTTCTCTATAGAAGTCATTTGGCTGCGATCAGTTTAAGGGCGGTTGCGTAATTGCGGATGCCCCGCACGATGGCGGAGCCGGTCTTCTGCTGGAAGCGTCGGTCGGTGAGCCGCTTCTCCTCGCGTTTGTTGCTGATGAAGGCGGCCTCCACGAGAACCGAGGGCATGGTCGCTCCGAGCAGCACGTAGAAGGGCCCCTGTTTGACTCCCAGGTCGCGGATTTCCTTGTACTCCTTGCCCAGGTCATTGACCAGGGCCCTCTGAATCTCCGAGGCAAGCCGGCTCGACTCGTTGATCTTGGCGTTGGCCATCAGGTCGAACAGGATCAGTTCCAGATCGCCGACCTGCTTCAGGGACGTCCCGTTTTCCCGGGCGGCCACTGCGGCCGCCTTGTCGTTCTTGGAAAAGTTCAGGTAAAAGGTCTCGACACCGTAGGCCTTTCTGTTGCGGTTGGCGTTGGCGTGAACCGAGATTAACAGGTCGGCATCGACCTTGTTGGCGATGGCGGTTCGTTCCTCGAGGGGCAGGAAGACATCCCGGTCCCGGGTGAGGATCACCTCGCAGCCGAACTCCTTCTCCAGACGCTTGGCCAATTCCTTGGCCAGAGCCAGAGTCACGTCCTTTTAATAGGTTCCACTCGGGCCGACGGCCCCGGGGTCTTTTCCGCCGTGGCCGGCATCGACCACGATGCGTCGCAAGCCCCCATGGGATTGGGTTGCGGGCAGCTTGATCTTCAGGGGCCTCTCCCGGGGGCTTTGATCGAGAATCCGGTCGATCCCGTCGCTCGACGGGGGCGGGTAACTGATCTCGGGATGGGTAGCCTGGGCCTGCCGCTGCCCCTCCCCCCCGATGTCGATGACCAGGCGGTAAGGGTCCTGAAGGGGGAAGACCTTGTAGTCGTTCATGCTGACCAAATCGAGCACCACCCGCACCGTCCCGCGCTCGGGCTGGCCCGTGCGGATCCTGCGCAGGAGACCGTCGTCCACACTCATCGCCTGGGGCAATGCTTCGCCGGGGGCGATGCCATGAAGGTCGAGGAAAATCTTGGGGGGATCCCCCCGCTCGGGCTTGGCCGGCAGAACATTGGAGCTGTAGTTCGCCTCCTGGCTCAGGTCGAGAACCACTCTGGTGTAGCCGGGATTGGACCAGAAGCGCACTCCTCTCAACCGGCCTGCCTGCTTTGGCGCAGCCGGGGCCGGAGGCGCGTAGCGGGCCAGCTCCTTCTTCTTCTTCAACGCCTTGCCGGCCATATCCCCTTCGGGAAATCGGTCGGCCGCCCTTGCGAAGCGCAGGTAAGCCTGCCTGGGCTCCTTCAGGGTTTCCTGGTAAATCTCCCCGGCCAGGACCAGCGCGTCGTCTGCGAGGGAACTTGCCGGATAGGTGTCGGCGACGGCATCGAAGAGCCCCGCTGCACGACGCGCGTCTGGGGCGATGCGGGAGACGCCATAGAGGCCTCGGCACGCCTTGCCGGCCATGTAGAGTCCGGACGGGGCCAAGTCGTTGCGGGGATAGGTTTCCTTGACGGCGAGGAAGCGGTCGATGACCCGCTCCCAGTTTTCCCGGTAGAGTTGCTTCTTGGTCGAGCCGAGCAGCCGACGGTAGCTCTCCCGCGCCTTTTGGTAATCGGTTTCAGCATCCCCGGCGACGACGGCCCCTGGGATGATCAAAAACAGGGCAAAGATGAGGCTTAAAAGGCGAATTAAGGGCATCATCAGACCAGTCTTTTCAGTTCGTCGAGGATATTGAGGGCCTCAAGAGGGGTGAGCACGGAGACATCGACCTCATCCAACCGCTGTCTCAGGGAAGCGTCCCCTCCATCGAAGAGGGACAACTGGGGGACATCCCTGGCCGGAGCGGGACGGGCACTGCGGGCCAGGCGCGGCTGGCCCTCCCTCTCGAACTCACCCGACTCCAGGTTTTTCAGCACTTCCTTGGCACGGTCGATCACCTCCAGGGGCAGCCCCGCAAGACGCCCCACCTGGATTCCGTAGGAATGGCTGGTGCCCCCCTTGACGATCTTGCGAAGGAAAATGATCTGGTCGTTCCACTCCTTGACCGCGATGTTGAAGTTCTTGACCCGCTCTCGGGTCAGGGTCAGATCGGTCAGTTCGTGGTAATGGGTGGCGAAGAGAGTCTTGGCCGCCACCGGGGCATGGTCGTGCAAATACTCTGCCACCGCCCAGGCGATACTGACCCCGTCGAAGGTCGAGGTGCCACGGCCGATTTCGTCGAGTACGATCAGGCTGCGCGGGGTGGCGTTGTTGAGGATATTGGCGGTCTCGGTCATCTCGACCATGAAGGTGGACTGGCCCCGGGCGAGGTTGTCGCTGGCCCCCACTCGCGTGAAGATCCGGTCGACCGCGCCGATGCGGGCGGAGCGCGCCGGAATCAGGCTTCCCATCTGGGCCATGAGGGTGATGAGAGCCACCTGGCGCATGAAGGTCGACTTGCCGGCCATGTTGGGGCCGGTGATGATGAGGATCTGGTTCTCCACGGTATCGAGTAGCACGTCGTTCGACACGAAGCGTTCCGAGAGGCTCATCGTTTCGACCACCGGGTGGCGTCCCTCCTCGATGACCAGTTCATCGCTCTCGACGATCTCGGGGCGAACGTAGTTGCGCTCGTGCCCCACCTCGGCAAGGCAAAGGACGACGTCGAGGGTGGCGACGGCTTCGGCGGTCGCCTGGATGCGCCCCCCGTGAAGAGCGGCCTGCTGCCGGACCTGCTGGAAGAGGTCGAATTCGAGCTCGACCAACTTTTCCTCGGCCCCCAGGACCTTGCTTTCGTATTCCTTGAGGGCGGGAGTGATGTAACGCTCGGCGTTGGCCAGGGTCTGCTTGCGCTGGTAGTCCTCGGGAACCCGGTCGAGAAAGCTCTTGGTGATCTCGATGTAGTAGCCGAACACCTTGTTGAAGCGCACCTTGAGCTTGGCGATCCCGGTGCGCTCTCTCTCTTCGGTCTCCAGGCGGGCGATCCAACCCTTCCCCTCCCGGCTGATGGCCCTCAGTTCGTCCAGGGCTTGGTCGTATCCGTCCCGGATCAGTCCCCCCTCACGCAGGATGAAGGGTGGATCATCGACAATGGCACCGGCGATGAGCACCGCCACGTCCTCGAGGGGGTCGATCCCAACCCGGAGCCCGGCGAGAAAAGAGGATTCGGGGGCGCAGAGACAGTAGATAATCGCCGGCAGTCGCTCAAGGGAGCCCTTCAGGGCGACGAGGTCCTTAGCGTTCGCGGTCCCCATGGCAACCTTGGAGTGAAGCCGCTCGAGGTCGTAGACGCCGTCCAGGAGTTCGCGCAATTCGGCGCGGACCAGGCTCTTTTCGACCATCTCGGCCACCGCCTCGTGCCGGCTGCGGATCCTCTCCACGTGAACGAGCGGCTGCTGGATCCACTGGCGAAGCTTGCGCCCCCCCATGGCGGTCACCGTCCGGTCGAGAACCCCGAGCAGCGACCCGCGCTTGCGGCCGTCATAAAGGCTGGAGGTCAGCTCGAGGTTGCGCCGGGTGGCCTCGTCCAGAATCATAAACTGTTCGCTGTGATAGGTCGACAGGGGCTTCAGGTGATCGACGGCACCCTTCTGGGTCTCCTCCAGGTAGTGCAGAATGACGCCGGCGGCGCGAACCGCCCCGTCAAGACCTGAGCAGCCGAATCCGTCGAGAGACGCGCAGCCGTAAAATCCGCACAGCAACCCTTCGGCACGATCAGTTTCAAAAACCCATTCGGGAAGGCGGTTGACCATCCGTCCATCCAGGACGGGGGCGAGCGCCTTGAGCTTCCCTTCCCCCTCCTCCCCCTCTGAGAAGAGGATCTCGCTGGGAGCGAGCGAGGCGATCTGCCCGCGCACTGCGTCGAGGTCTGAAACCTGAGTGACCCGGAACTCGCCGGTGGTGATATCGACAACAGCCACTCCCAAGGCATCGGCAGCGTCCCCCGAGGCGACGGCCATGAGGTAGTTGTTTTCCTTGGGTTCGAGGGTGTCGGTGTCAACCACCAGGCCGGGGGTGACCACCCGGACCACCTCGCGCTTTACGATCCCCTTGACGGTCTTCGGGTCCTCCACCTGTTCGCAGATGGCGACCTTGTGGCCGTGCTCCACGAGACGCGCAAGATAGGGCTGACAGCTATGGTAAGGTATCCCACAGAGGGGGATTTCGTCGTCAGACCCCTTGTTGCGCGAGGTCAGGGTGATATCGAGAACCCGCGAGGCGGTCACCGCGTCGTCCAGAAACATCTCGTAGAAATCGCCGAGTCTGAAAAAAAGAATAGCGTCGGGATACTGGGACTTGATCTCCAGATACTGACGCATCATGGGGGTGGCTTGAGCCATGGGGATTTCGGGCCTCGAGGAGTTGAAAAACAGCCGTATACAGGGACGGGGAACAACCCGGCGCTGAGGGCGCCGGCCCTCCCCCGAACAGAGGATGCCATCGTATCAAACCCCCCTGTTGATGTAAATACCCTGTCCGGGCCCGGTCGCCCCGCAAAGGGCCTTGACCCGTGGTGCGCCGGATGTTAAGAAAGCCCCAGTCAAAGGAGGTATTATAATGAACAAAGACACGCAGAATGGTGACCGGGAACTCTTCGAGCAGGAGAGTTTCGAGGTTCGGGACCTTCAGGACGAGATCCGGGTGGACGGCTTATGCGAACGATTGCTGAACCTGTTCTATGCCGATCAGGTTCAGCAATCAGGCCTCCAGCCCGAAGAAGCCAGCGTCTTGGCCTACGGAGCGTCTTATTTCCTCAAGGAGTTCGTGGTCCCAGCTCTCCGCGAGAACATCTATGCCCTGAAACCGGGCCGGGTCCGCCAGTTCGCAGGGAACTGGTATATTGTCAAAAACATGGAGCCGAACATGGCGGAGTTAAAAGGAATTCTCGAGGGGGTCGAAGCCTTTTACGAATTCGCCCACCGGGCAGGCAGGGTTCCCGCCGAACTGCTCGAGGCGATCCGCCGGGACTGCGCCGACCTGGACTACTACCGGGGGCGCATCGAGGATTTCTGGAACATCGGCGACGGTGGATACCCCGAATGGGAGCGGCAGTGTTCCCTCAAAGGCTGACATCTCCGCCCCACCCCCTGGACGACCATGACCCGAACCAATCCCAAAATCAAGGCAGCACGCTTCTCAATCGTCACCGCGACCGGCCTCGCCGCCCTCAAGTTGGTCGCCGGCCTCCACACGGGATCGATGGCGGTCCTCGCCTCGGCGATCGACTCCCTTCTCGACATCCTCATGTCGGGGGTCAATTACCTGGCCATCCGCCAGGCCGAACAGCCCCCTGACGAATCCCACCCCTTCGGTCACGGCAAGTTCGAAACGGTCGCCACCCTGGTTCAATCGCTGTTCATCGCCCTCTCCGGAGGGTGGATCATCTTCGAGTCCCTCCGGCGCCTTCTGCAGGGCTCAAGCCTCGTCCACCTCGAGGGGGGCATAACCGTCCTTGCGCTGAGCGCCGCGGGTTCCTGGGCCATTTCCCGCCACCTGCGCCGGGTGGCCCGCCAGACGGACTCGACGGCCCTCCAGGCCGACGCCCTCCACTTCTCCATGGACGTCTACACCAACCTGGCCCTGCTGGTCGGCCTGGGGCTCATATCCCTGCTGAAGACCCCCTGGCTCGACCCGATCCTCTCCCTCCTGGTGGCCGGTTATATCCTCTACGAGGCCTTGCGCCTCGTGCGCCACGGCCTCAGGGACGTTCTGGACGAAGAGTTGCCCGAACAGATCCGCCAGGAGGTCGCGCGGCTCATCAAGGAACACCGGGAGCACCTGCTCGATTTCCACAACCTGCGCACCCGCCGGGCGGGATCGCAGAAAATCATGGATTTCCACCTGACCGTCTGCAAGCATCTCTCGGTGGAGGAAGCCCACGCCATCTCCGACCACCTTGAAAAAAGGATTCAGGAGGAAATCCGCGGCTCCGACGTCACCATCCACATCGAACAGTGCGTCGAAGAAAAGTGCCCGGGGCGCGAGAAATGCCCGGCGGAAAAGACCCGCGATCTGCACTCTCCCCGGCCCAAAGAGCCATAAAAAAAGGAGGGGCGAGCCCCTCCTTGTCGTTTCCGGTTTTCTGTCGCAGCTCAGGTCGCGCCGGAACTGCCCTTCTTGAGCCTTTCAAGGTTCTCCAGAACCTCCCGGCTGCCCTTCTGCCGCTCTTCCATTTCGCTGAAGATCTTCCTGGTCATTTCGCTG
The DNA here is from genome assembly GCF_002868845.1 of Desulfuromonas sp. Classification (NCBI taxonomy): domain Bacteria; kingdom Pseudomonadati; phylum Thermodesulfobacteriota; class Desulfuromonadia; order Desulfuromonadales; family Desulfuromonadaceae; genus Desulfuromonas; species Desulfuromonas sp. The sequence continues at coordinate 126,576 of NZ_PKUB01000018.1, read as the reverse complement.
ACCGCGGTGACCGCGAGTTCGATCTCCCGGGTGTTGCGCTGCTGTTTTTCGGTGGCATGGACCATGTCGTCGGCCATGTTTTTCACCTCCTCGACCGACTGGACGATACTGCGCGTCCCCTGGGCCTGCTCCCGGGTCGCTACCGTGACCTGTGAGGACATGTCGCCGAGGTTCTCGATCGACTCGCTGACCGACTCCACGCTGCGGGCCACCTCCTGGGTAGCCTTGCGGATCTCGTGGGTTCGTTCCATGGCGAGCACTGAACTGTCGAGAATCTGGTGCAGGCTTGCCTCCATCCCCTGCCCGAGGACGAGTCCGCCCTGAACAAGTTGCCGGGTCTGATCGATATGCTCGACCGTCTCCCGGGTGTACTGCTGAATTTCCTGGATGATCTGGGCGATGGCGCCGGTGGAGTTGGCCGCCTCCTGGGACAGGCTGCGCACCTCGTCGGCCACAACCGCGAAGGAGCGGCCGTGTTCCCCGGCCTGAGCCGCGATGATCGCCGCGTTGAGAGCAAGCAGGTTGGTCTTCTGGGTGATCTCGTTGATCACCGAGGTAACGCTGTCGACCTCCTCGCCCTTCTCCGAAAGCCGCCCGATAGCGGCAACCGCCCCGTCGACCGCCTCGGAAATGCCGTGCAGCCCGGCCATGGCGTCGCCGACCGCCCGGGATCCCTCCTCGGCCTGTTGCTTGACCTTTTCGGACATGCCGTGGGAACGAATCCCGTTCTCTTCGACCTCCTTGATGGTGTTGGAAATCTCGGTCATGGCCGAGATGGAGTTCTCCATGAACCCGCTGAGCTGGTTGAGGTTCTGGGAGACCTCCTCAATGGAGACGGAAATCTCCCCGACCGAAGAGCGGGTGACATCGACCGCCTCCCGAACCACGTCGGCGGCACTGGCGATGTCGTTGGTGGCGTCGCTGGTGGAGGCAGTGGCCTGTTTAAGGGAAAGGTCGTAACGGGAATGCTCTTCCCGGTTTCTGAGAAGTTCTTCGAAAGTGTGCTCCAACTCCTTGGTCAGAGTCTCGACCGCCTCCAGCAGGTTGATCTTGGTCAGGGTCGAGGCGACCTGGTCGGCGAAAAGCTTGACCGTATCGACATCGGTGTCGTCAAGCTCCTTGCGCTTAACCTTGTTGTCCACGCCGAATACCCCGACGACCTCGTCCCGAACGACGATCGGGCAAAGGATGAAACTCTTGGATCGCAGTTGATGAACATCGTCACAGGGAGGCTGGAGGTGGTAGTCCTCGGGCATCCTCCCGATGTCCTCTACGAGAAGGAGACGGTTCTCGTTCACCGCCTTGAAAAGAGCCCCGGCCCGGCCATCCAGAGGGATGCTGATCCCGGAGACGTCGTCATTGCCGCAACCGCGACTGGCGACGAACTCGAGGCAGTTGCGCTCCAGGTTGACCATGAGGATGTTGACCCGGTCGTAGCCGAGGATTTCGTGCAAGCCGTTCGCCGCAAGGCGCAGGACCTCCCGGAAATCGATCGATTTCTGGATGTGATTGTTGATGGCGTGAAAGTTCTTGATACCGTTGTTGAGGTCGATAAACCGGCTTTCGTAGCTTTCCTTCTGCTGGGCGATGGCCTGATTCAGCTCGTCGAGGTTACGGGCTCTCTGGTGAATCTGCTCGGCCCCTTTGCCGATGAGAAAACCGACCACGCAAAGGACCAGGGCGGTCCCGCCCCCCATGTAGGCGTAGAGGAGCATGTTCTCGCTGGAACGGACCACATCACCGAAGATCTGGCTCCACAGGGTCTCCCCCGGCTGCCAGAACAGGATCAACCGAAGCACGATCCATCCGGAAGGAGCAAGGATCCCGAGGAAAAAGCCGAACAGCGCGTAGAGCCAACTCCGACCGACGCCGCCAAAAGAAACTTCGTTATTCATTTTGCCTGGCCCCTCTTCAGCATGCCAGGGGGGAACAAGCCCCCTGGAGTCCGTTCCCGGACAGGTTGCACCTTTCTTAACTTTCCTACACTAGCGACCCCAATGCCGTTTAGTCAAGGCAAAAGTCTCATTAATTACACCGACCTAACCGTCAAAAAGAGTCCGGGCCGCCCGCCCCGTTTACCATTCCCTCACTGCCCTCGAAATCCAGCAATGCGCTCCGGAACGTTTTGGGAAGCCTTCTCGCCTTCCGGGCCCGGTAATCGAGGCAGACCAGTGACGTTGTCCCCTCTCCGCTGACCTCGCCATCCCTTTCGATCCTGTAGCGCATGACGAAGGACGAGTTGCGCACTTCCTCAACCTTGACCCCGATCTCCAAGCGGTCGCCAAGAAACATCTCCGCAAGGTAACGCACATGGGCCTCGGGAAGGATGATCCCGCAGCCCTCTCCGATATCCAACTCGTCATAGGGGCCGATTCGGGCCAGATAAGCGATGCGAGCGTCCTGGAAAAAATTGAGAACGGCCGAGTTGGCGGCATGACCGCCGTAGTTGACGTCGGCGACCCGTACGATGTAGGGCAGAGTGAAACGATACCCCTCCATAGAAAACCTCCTTTTTTATCGACCGGGCAGAACCCTCACCGCCGGCTTTTACGGTACCAGTAGGTGGGGCGCTGCCCAAGCATAGTTCGAACGACGACCCCCTCGCATCGCGCACAATCCTTCCCTTCCCTGCTGTAAACCTCTAGATCTGGGACACCGTGGCCTGGCCTCCCTTCCTGATCGGTAAAGGCCCGCAGGGTGGTTCCCCCGCGTTAACGGCCCACCGAGCACACCGCGAATGGACCGGGCCATGCCATCAACGCGATCCCCGGGGGGTCGTCTCGACCTCGGGCAATTCAGGCATGGCCGATAGCGCTTCGGGTAAGGGAGGGGGAGACGCTGCAGATGATTGAGGGAATCATTTCCTGCCTATTCAAAACACACCGATCTGATTAAGCAGGATCAACAGAACGGCAGACGGGGCGACATACCGCAGAAGAAAGTGCCAGAGGGGGAAAAGCCAAGCCCTGTGCCTTCCGCCGAGCAGTTCTTCCTTCTCCCCCTCCCCCTTCCAGAACCAGCCTGCGTAAAGAGCGACGAACAGTCCGCCCAAGGGGAACATGTAGGAGGAGACAAGGACATCCATCAGGTCAAAAAAGGTTTTGCCGAACAGGGGGGTGACCTGCGCCCAGACGTTGAAGGAAAGGGCCGAGGGCAGTCCGACCAGAAAGGCCAGGCTGCCTATCAGGAAGGTGGACCTCTTTCGGCCCCAGCCCTTCTCGTCGATGAGATAGGCCACCGAGACCTCGAGCATGGAGATGGAGGAGGACAGGGCGGCGAAGGCCAGCAGAACAAAAAATACAAAGGCCAGCAGGGAGCCGAAGGGAAGCGAGGCGAAGACGATGGGAATGGTCTGGAAGACCAGGCCCGGACCGGCGGCCGGTTCGAGGCCCGCGGCAAAGACCACGGAAAAGATGGCCAGGCCCGACAGCAGGGCCACCAGGGTGTCGAGAACGGTGATCCGAACCGAGAGGGAAAAAAGATCGGATTTGGGATGAAGGTAGGAACCGTAGGTGATCATGGTTCCCGCACCGAGGGACAGGGTGAAGAACGCGTGGCCGAGGGCGTCGAGGAGAGCCTGCGGCGTCAGCCGGCCGAAATCAGGCCGGAACATGAAGTCGAGGGCGGCGCCGGCGCCGGGGGAGAGCATGCCCCGAACAAAGAGCAACACAAGGAGCATGAAGAGGACCGGCATGAGGACCTTGCTCCAGCGCTCGATCCCCCCGCGGATGCCGCCGAGTACGATGGAGACGGTCGCTGCAACGAAGAACCCCTGCCAGAAGACAACCTGCAGGGGCGAGGAGACGAGCCCCCCGAACAGGGCGTTGATCTCCCCGGCGCTCCGTCCAGGGAAGGTCCCCATGGCCGACTTGACCACGTAGTCGAAGCTCCACCCGGCAACCACGGCATAGAAGGAGAGGACGATGAAAGAGGCTGCCACCCCCCCCCAGCCGACCAGGCACCAGGGGCTGCCTTTGCCTTCCAGGGCAACAAAGGAGCCGACGGCGTCCCGCTGGCCGTGCCGCCCGATGAGGAACTCGGCCATCATGATGGGCAGACCGACGACGACGATGCACCCGAGGTAGACGAGGACGAAGGCTCCGCCCCCGTTCTGCCCCGTGATGTAAGGGAACTTCCAGATGTTCCCGAGCCCGATGGCGCTCCCAGCCGCGGCCAGGACGAATCCGAAGCGGCTCGCCCAATGGGCGCGGCCGGCGCGTTGATCAGCCATCCTCCCACCTCTGGTAAAGTGTCATGCGCAGGAATCCGGGGCTTTCCCCGGGCCGGGCATCTCGTCGACGGCCCGCCGCATGAAGGCAAGATATTCCCCGGATTCGGGCCTCCCCTCCTCCGGCGCCCAGGGAGCGAAATCCTTGTCCGACAGGGGTTCGTAAGGCCCCGGCTTGGCCTCGAAAAAGACCGACCCCCTCTCAAGGCAGACAATGGAGTGCCAGACCCCGGGAGGGATGTCGGCACCCAGGACGGGGCCTCCGGCCCCGAACAGGACCACGTCCGCGACGGCGCCGCCTTCATCGAAAATCAGAAGTGCCATTCTCCCCCGCAGTGCGACGAAGGATTCGGGCTTGGGAGGAGTCAGGTGTCGGTGAGGCCGGACATAGGTGTCGGGCTCCAGAGCGTTCAGAAGTCGCTGGCAGGGGTCGCCGTAGCTGGTGTGCAGGTTGAGGTTCTTCCGTCTCCGGGGGGTTCGGCGGGCCTGGTCGGCCAGATCCTTCAGAAGTTGTTCATCGATGATCCGCATCAGAAAAAGACCTTGTCCTTGCCCCTGTCGAAGTCGTCCCAGCCGATGTCCTCTATCTTGCCGGGATACTCGTCCCGGGTCATCTTCTGGCTGGAATGATAGCGCCACCCCTTGCCGGTGCGAAGAAAACGGGAGAGTTCCAGGCTTTCGACCCTCTGTCCGCCATACTCGGATGCGAGAAGGAAAAGGACCCGGGCCGCATCCTCGGCAATCTCCTCGCGGAGAATGCGGCATTCAAGGATACGGTAGTCGGCCGCCAGCGAGCTTGCCCCGTAGCGCAGGTACTCCTGGCGGTCGGGGAACTGCTGACGGAACATCGAATCGGGATGATAGGTGTCGTAGATATAGGCGAAGTCCCCCCGGTCGAAGGCCTCCCGCCTCGCAAGGACAAGCTCCGAGGGGGCAAGGTCCGACCGGGTGCCGGGACTGCCGGTGAGATTCATGCAGCATTTTTTGAATTTGCGCCCGCTGCCGCAGGCGCAGGGATCGTTTCGTCCAACCTTCATCTATTCCTTCAGCCTCGGATCGAATGCGTCCCGAATCCCCTCCCCCAACAGGTTATAACCCAGCACGGTAAACAGGATCGCCAGCCCGGGAAACGCCGAAAGCCACCAGGCTGTGCCGAGGGTCTGCTTGCCGGCAATAAGCATGTTCCCCCAGGACGGGGTGGGCGGCTGAACGCCGATCCCCAGGAAGGACAATGCACTTTCGGTGAGGATGGCGCCGGCCACCCCCAGTGTCGCGGAGACCAGCACCGGAGAGAGGGCGTTGGGCAGGATGTGTTTGAAAATAACGCGGGAGTCGCGGGCGCCGAGAGCCCGGGCCGCCTGAACGAAATCGCGTTCGCGCAGGGAGAGAAACTCGGCACGGACCAGCCTGGCCACCCCCATCCAGCTCGTCAGGCCGATAATGATCATGATGTTCCAGATGGAGGGCTCCAGGAAAGCGATCACCGCCAGGATCAGAAAGAAGGTCGGAAAGCAGAGCATGATATCGACGAAACGCATAATGACGGTGTCGACCAGGCGNCCGTAGTACCCCGCCAGCGCACCGAGCACGATGCCGATGATGGACGCGATGCCGACGGCCACGAACCCCACGAGGAGGGAGATCCTCGCGCCGTAGAGAATGCGGGTCAGGACGTCCCGGCCCAGGTCGTACGTCCCCAGGGGGAAGTCCCAGCTTGGCGGGTGCAGCCGGTGGGCGATGTCGATGGCCCCCGGGTCCTTGCCCGTCAGGGGCGCCAAAAAGGCGAGCAGGAACATGGCCAGGACGATGAACGCCCCGGCGAGGGCCAGGCGGTTGTGGCGAACCCGCCCCCAAAGAATGTCGAAAAAGAAGGTGTGCAGCATGCTATGACCTTCCTACCAGAACCTCGGTTCCCGGGCACTCCGCCTGCAGGCGCGCCTTAAGGGCGGCCTTGGCCTCCTCGTCCCCGTGGATAAGGATGACCCTGCTCGGACGATGCCGTATGCGCCGTACGAAGTTGACCAGGTTCCCATGGTCGGCATGGGCCGAATAGCCGCCGATTGTATGCACCCCGGCCCGGATCGGGTAGCGATTGCGGTCAAGAACCACATATCCCCCTTCGGGACCGTAGCGCTGGATGTCCCTGCCCGGGGTCCCGAAGGCCTGGTATCCGACGAAGAGGACATCGGTGCGCGGGTCGCCGAGCAGGGCCTTGAGATAGTTCACGATGCGGCCGCCGCTGCACATGCCGCTGGCGGCCACCACGATGCAAGGATGGCCCGTCTTCTTCAGCCTCTGCACCGTGGCGAGGTGCTCGCGATGATTGCCGATGGTGGTCAACTGGGTAAAGGTGAGGGGGTGACGGCCGCTCTCTTTGCGATGACGGGCTTCCTTGTCCCAATAGGGGACAAGCTGCCGGTACACCTCGGTAAAGCGCGAAGCCAGCGGGGAGTCGACGATCACCTCCAGCTCTCCCCAGGGCAGATCCCGGGATGCGGGACGCTGCCTGTACCGGTGAATCAGATCCTCCAGCTCGTAGAGCAGTTCCTGGGTACGGCCGATGCTGAACGCGGGGACGAGAACCACGCCGCGGTCGGACAAGGCCCGCTCCACCACCGCCATGAGGCGCAAGCGTCGCTCCTTGCGGTTCTCGTGCATACGGTCGCCGTAGGTACTCTCCATGACCACCGTATCGGCCCGGTAGGGCGACCGGGGCGAGGGCAGAAGGGGGGCGTAGGGGGCTCCCAGGTCCCCGGAAAAGACGACCCGGTGTTCGCCGGCGGAACGGCCCTCCGACCGGCGCCGCAAGCGGCACTCGACATAGGCCGAGCCGAAGATGTGCCCCGCCGGCTGCAGTTTGACGTCCAGCTCCCCCCCCGCGGCCTCGGCCGCCCTCTGCCACTGTCCGTAGGGCAACCCCACGACCTGCTTTTCCAGCCTCTCCAGGACTTCTTTCGTCAGGGAGGATTTGCGTCCGAAGCCGATTTTGACGGCATCTTCCAGGACCAGGGGCAGTAGCAGGGCCGAAGGCTCGCTGCAGTAGATGGGCCCTTCGAACCCGGAGGCCAGGAGTTGGGGAAGGCGCCCCACGTGGTCGATATGAACGTGGGTCACAACAAGGGCTTTCAGGTGGGCGATGGGAAAATCGACTCCCAGCCGTGACGCGTCGGCTCCACCGGGCGACTTGTCGCCCCCCTGGAACAGGCCGCAGTCGATGAGAATCCCGGCGTCATCGTCGAGCCGCAGCTCGTGGCAGGATCCGGTCACCCCTTCGGCGCCTCCGTGGTGCAGGATTTTCGGCGATTCAATCATCCCCTGCCCTTTCGTTTTCCCTTCCGGCCCGGTTTCGGAATCTCGACCGGTCAATTCTGGCGGATGCGCGGATCGGCCAGGGCGTAGCTGACGTCGGCGATGAGATTCCCGACGAGGGTCAACCCCGCGCCCATGACCAGGATCCCCATGATCAATGGGTAGTCGCGCATCATGACCCCGTCGTAGAACAGCTTGCCCATGCCTGGAATGGCGAAAATGGTCTCGAAAATGACGCTCCCCCCGATGAGCCCCGGAACCGACAGGCCGAGAATGGTGATCACAGGCAGCAGGGCGTTGCGCAAGGCGTGCTTGTAGATGACCACCCTTTCGGAAAGGCCCTTGGCCCGGGCGGTAAGGATATAGTCCTGCCGGATCACCTCCAGCATGTTGGAACGCATGTAGCGGGAGAAGCCGGCCAGCCCTCCGAAGGCGGAGACGAAGACCGGCAGGATCAGATGGTGCAGGATGTCCCAGATTCGTCCTCCCCACCCGAGGTACTCGTGCCCGAGGGACTTGATCCCGGCGACGGGAAACATCCCGAGGCGCACCCCGAAGTAATCCATAAGGAGCAGGGCCAGCCAGAAGGAGGGCATGGCGAACCCGATAAAGACGAAAACCGTGGTGGCCCGATCGAAGAAGGAGTTCCGCCGCACCGCCGACAGGATCCCGATGGGCACCGACACCGCGAGGATCAGGGCGATCGAAAGGACATTGATGAGGATGGTGATCGGCAGGCGCTCCAGGATCTTCTCCGCCACCGGCCGACGGTCCTGAGAGAAGGAGTCCCCGAAATCGAGCCGTCCAAGGCGTCCAAGCCAGCGCAGGTACTGGACATGAAGAGGCTTGTCGAGTCCGTATTGAACCCGGAGCCGCTCCTGCAGCTCGGTGCCCGCATCGGGGTTAAGCTGGGTCTGCATATCGGTCGGCTCCCCCGGAGCCAGGTGAATGACCACGAAAGAGATCAGGGTGATCCCGAGAAGCAGGGGAATCATCAGCAGCAGACGTTTGGCGAGATAGCGCAGCATGGGCTTAAATCCCCTCAGCGGGAGTATTTCTGCTCTTTTTTGGGCACATACCACTTGATGAAGTTGTGGCGAATGCCCGCCGCCGAGGGTTCGATGCCTCGGAAACGCCGGGCCACGGCGGGCAGGCCCTCGGAAACGTAAAGAAATGTGTAGGGCTGCTCCTCGGCAAGGATGTCCTGAAAGCGGTCGTAGTACTTCTTGCGCTCGGACTGATCGAAGGTGCGCCGCCCCTTCTCCAGAAGCTCGTCCACTTCGGGGTTCTGAAAACCGATGAAGTTGAGTTCCCTCGGCCCGGTCTTGCTCGAGTGCCAGATATTGTACTGGTCGGGCTCCGGGCCCCCACTCCAACCCAGGATGGTGGCGTCGAAGTTGCCGGGGTTGATGAACTCCTTCAGGAAGGAGGCCCACTCGATGACCCGCAGGTTGACCTCCACCCCGATCTCCTTGAAGCGACGCTGGACGATCTCCCCGGTCTTCACCCGAAGGTCGTTCCCCTGGTTGGTGACGATGGTGAAGGAGAGGGGTTTTCCGTCCTTGTCCAGGATCCCGTCGCCGTCGCTGTCGCCCCAGCCCGCCTCACGAAGGAGGGCCTTGGCCTTTTCCGGGTCGTAGGGGTAGCGTTTGACCCCGGCATTGTAAACCCAGGTGTCGGGCTTGTAGGGCCCGGTGGCCGCCTGTCCCAGCCCCAACAGGACGCCGTCGATGATCTCTTCCTTGTTGATCGCATAGGTGAGGGCCTGCCGGACCCGCCGGTCCTGGAAGAGGGGGCGCTTGAAGTTGTACCCGAGATAGGTGTAGCCGAATACCAGGTAGCGGTACTTGTTGAAGCGGCGCTTGAACGCGGTGTTGTCGGTCTGGGTCTGGTACTGGATGGGGGTCAGCCCCATGAAATCGAGGCCGCCGGAGCGCAGTTCGAGGAACTGGGTGGAGAGATCGGGAATGATCCGGTAAAGGACCCGCTTGATGTAAGGCGGTCCCTCGAAATAGTCGGGGTTGGACTCCAGGACGATCTTTTCACCGCTCTTCCACTCCACGAACCGATAGGGGCCGGTCCCGACCGGCGCACGGGAGAGTGGGCTCTTGGTGACGTCGACTCCCTCGAGCAGGTGCTTGGGATGGATGGAAACACTCCAGCTGATGAGAGCGGGGGCGAAGGGCTTTTCGTAGGTGACGCGAAAGGTATAGGGATCCGGGGCCTCGGCCTTGGCGACCTGCCGGTAGCGCTCCGCGTAGGCTGTGGGGGTTTCGGGATCGATATAAAGCTGGTAGGTGAAGAGAACGTCCGCGGAAGTGAACGGGGCCCCGTCGTGCCACGTGACCCCTTTTCGCAGGTGAAAGGTGATGGTCAGGTTGTCCTCGGAGATCTCCCACGACTCGGCCAGCTCCCCCTCCATCTGGAGATCCTTGTCGTATCGGACCAAACCGTTGTAGATAAGGCCATTGATGTCCGAGGAGGCGGAGTCGGAGGCCAGCACAGGCAACAAGTTGCTGGCGTCGCCGATGGACGCCTCGATAAAGGTATCTCCGAAGGCCGGCTTGGCGTCCTCCCCCTCTGCGGGAAGAGGAATATCCTCCTGCTTGCATCCGGCCAGCAGCATCACGGCCGCCACAATGGCGATCCACTTGGTCACGCGCGTCCTCCTTCTATGCAATTCTTCGGCGGAGAAGAGTGTCAGGGTATGGGCCGCACCTCGATCCCCGCAGGGGGATCGAGGCTGAACCGGTCCCCCGGTATGACCACGTTGGTCAGCGCCTCGGAGAAGACCAAGGAAGCCACCGCTCCGTCCTGGGGGGCCGACAGGCGCTGAACCCTGGGAAACCCCGGCCGGTCTTCGCTGAACTTCTCATATACTACCTCAAGCTGGAGGTCCTTGCCGACGAAGTAGGCGCTCCCCGTGAGCCGTAGACCTGCGTCGTAAGTCAATTCCTGCCGGACCTCCCCCTCCCCGTACAGGCTCAGCCGGTAGCCCCCCTCCCCGCTGGAAAGAAGCGTCTCTTCGAAGGGGAGGACGGGGACGTCGTAAAGAATCAACCGAACGAGATCCTCGAGTTGAAGTGGAAGACGGGTAAAACGCGCCAAGTTGCCGGCTGTGGCCTGCCCTTCGTAGTACCGTCCTTCCCTCGGGACATAGACCTCAAGCTTATCACCGGATGCGGCGACCTGAAGCAACGACTGGCCGAATCCGAGGGGATTCAGGGTCTCCGCTCGAAGGCGGTCCGGTTTTTCTGCGAACAGCACCTGGGTTCCGGACAGGGTCCGGCCCCCGGAACTCACCCGGACCTTGGCCACCCCCTTCAGGGACCGGAAGGCCCTCCCGTAATCGTAAAGCCGATCGAGGAGTGTCGTCTCCATCCCCGGCACTACGACCGCGGGCGGCGGCGGGGGAGCTGGGACGCAAGCCTGGAGGAAAAAGATAAACAGGAGGAAAATCGGAAGGAGACGTCTCCACGTCCCCCCACGCTTATTCGGACCGGGTCCTCTTCGGAACCGGGCATGAAGAGCTGCTGCCGTCTCCCGATGCGCCATTCTCCCTATTCCTGCCCGCCGAGGTCGTGCAACTTCTGAAGGACCTCGCGGTCCTCCGGGGTTGCCCTCAGCACCCGTTGGTAGATCTCGCGGGCCCTTTGGCGCTCCCCCAGCATTCGGTGAGTGTCGCCGAGATGCTCCAGAACGACGGCGTCCTCGGACAACTGGTCCGCCGCACGCAGAAGTTCTTGCTTTGCCTCGGCGTAGCGGCCCATCTTGAAGTAGACCCATCCGAGGGTGTCGATGATATGGGCGGAGTCTTTCATGCTGAGCGCACGTTTCACCATCTGCAGAGCCTCGTCGAGGTTCTCACCCCGCTCGGCGTAGTAGTACGCCAGAAAGTTGAGCGCCTCGGCGTGATCGGGGGCGAGGCCGATAGCCATGCGCATGGCCTCGACGGCGGCCAGATGATCTCCACGCTTTTCCAGGAGAACCCCCCTGTGGTAGGCAAGGTTCCCGTCTTCCGGAAAGGCCGCCTGCCCCCTGACCAGTGCATCGAGGGCTTCATCGAGCTGGTCTTGCGACTCGTAGAGGGAGGCCAGGTAGGAGAAAAACTCGGAGCGCTCCTCGGCCGAACTGCTCCGCTCCTCGATCACTTCAATGGCCTCCCCGGTACGGCCAAGCATGTGGAGGAGGTAGCTGACATGGGCAATGGCGTCACTGTAAAGGTCGCTCCCTTCGGGGATGGACCAGAATGCCTCAAGAGCCTCCCCCCAGAGTTCCTTGCGTTCCAAAGCGGTCCCCAGGTAAAACCGGGCCTGGTAAAAATCGGGCTTGAACTGCAGTAGAGTGGTGAAGGTCGCGGCGGCAGCATCCCAATTCTCCTGCTCGAGATAGATCAGGCCTCGTTTTCGGTGGGCCTCAAGGTCGCGTGGATTGAGTTCAACGATGGTGTCAAGCTCCCCCAATGCCTCATCGATGCGACCTTGCCCGATGAGCAGGCGTGCGATGTGATGGCGGATCCCGAAATTCCGGGGAGCCTCCTGCAGGGCCAGGCGGTAGAGTTCGAGCGCCTTTTCCACCCCTCCCTTGCCTTCAAGCATCCCCCCCAGCTCAAGGTAAGCCGATTCGAAACCAGGTTGGCGGACGAGGACCCTTCGGTAATACTCCTCAGCCAAGTCAGAGAGATCCATCTGGCGATAGAGGCGGGCGAGGGTGAATGCCCCCATCACCGAATCGGGGTTTTTCTCGAGGAGAGACTTCAACACCTCGACGGCCTGCTGCAGATCCCCGGTCCGGGCATGGGCTACACCAAGGTGCAGGTAGGCGTTTTCCTGCTCCGGATCAAGAGCGAGCGCTTTTTCATAATGTTCCGTCGCCTTGTCGTCCTCCTGCCTTCCGAAGTAAAGATTGCCCAGAAGGAGGTGGGCCTTGACCGAATCGGGCGCCTCGATGAGAGCTTCCTCGGCGGACTCGATGGCCTCATCCTCCCGCCCTGCCTCCAGGTAGACCTCGGCCAGGGACAGACGCAGGAAAAGGGACCGTGGGTCGAGGTCGACGGCCTGCCGCAACGCCTCAACAGCCCCCTCGGGATCCTTGGCGTCAGCCAGCAGGCGGGCCCGGCCGTAATGATAAAGCGCCTTGGCACGGGCATCGTCAAGCCGGGATCGATACTCTCCTTGACGGAAATGTGCCCCTGTCCCGTCAGGGGCAAGAGCGGAGGAGTTAAACATGCACCCGAAGAGCCCGAGGCACAGAAACATAGGAAGTAGAAGCGATATGCCGTTTATGAATATTCGGAAGGTCATGGAGGTAAACCGCCCTGGGGATTATTGCCCTGCCGGACTGGATTTGGAGCGGTAAGGCCCGCCGAGGCGTCGTTGCTCCGTCGGACCTGAAGAATTAAACGGCCTCTTTATTAATAGCTCAATAATTATCATACCCTATTCGGACCGTCAATTCCTTTGCCCCCTCTTGAAAACCTTTACACCCCTCCCGGATATGGTAGTGTTTTAAAGTAATATCGTAGAGTTAGCATCGGGGGTCAGGATGGATGCCCAGCGACTGCACGAAGCCCTTCTCCAGCCGGAGAGTTACCCTGGAGTGAGCGGCCCTATCGGTTTCAGGGAGACCCACGTCTCCAGGATCTATTTCACTCCACGCCATGTCTACAAAGTCAAAAAGTCTGTCGATTTCGGTTTCCTCAACTTCACCACCCTCGACCGCCGGCGCTTCTATTGTAACGAAGAGGTGCGCCTCAACCGCCGCCTTTGCCCCGACACGTACCTGGGGGTCGTGGAGCTTCGCATGCAAGGAGATCGTTTAAGGGTCGGAGGAAAGGGAGATATCGTCGATTACGCCGTTCATATGAAAAGACTCCCCGAGGAACTCATGCTCGAGCGGTGCCTGTCCCCGGACTACCCCGCGTTGAGGGAACAAATGGGCAGGGTTAGCCGGCGAATCAGCCGGTTCCACCGGGAGGCAGAGGTCGACAACGGCGAAGGTAGCGACGATCTGGCCAATGTGGAAAGGAACTGGCGGGAGAACTTTTCCCAGACCCGTCCTTTCGTCGGCCTCACCCTGACAGAAGAGGCTTTCAATCTGTGTTTTACCTACGTGGAACGGTTCCTGAGTGCCAACGCGCCTCTTCTGCGCCAACGCCAGACCGATGGCTGGGTTCGTGACGGCCACGGGGACCTGCACGCCGAACATATTTGCCTTTCGGACCCGGTGCGCATCTTCGACTGCATCGAGTTCAATCGACGTTTCCGGGTGACCGACGTGGCGGCGGACCTCGCCTTTCTCCTCATGGATCTGGAATTCCGAAGCCGCAAAGACATGGCCGATCACCTCCTGTCTGTCTACAAAGAAAACCTCGCTCCGGGTTCGGGCCTCGACCGGGTCCTTCCCTTCTACAAACTGTACCGGGCCTACGTGCGCGGCAAGGTCGACTCCTTCCTGGCCGTGGACCCGAACGCCGCGCCTGAGACCAAGACCATGGCCGGTCAAGTGGCGCGACGGTATTTCAACCAGGCATTGGGCTACCTCTGCCCGGTCCTGCTGGTTGCAACCTGCGGCCTTATGGGTACCGGCAAGACTACTCTTGCCCAGGCCCTTGCCCCGGTCCTCGGAGCGCAACTGCTTCGCTCAGACCAGCTTCGCAAAACCCTTGCGGGACTCCCGGAGCATGCCCCCTGCAGCGCCCCCTTCGGCGGTGGTATCTACTCCCCCGAATTCAGTGCAAAAACCTACGACGACCTTCTGCAAAGAACAGTGTCGAAGCTGAAGACCGGCGGGTCGGTGATCGCCGATGCAAGTTTCATTAAGCGGGCAGACCGGGACCGTTTCCGCATGGCGGCCGAGGCCGCGGGCATTCCCTTTGTTCTCATCCAGGCTGACTGCCCCGCCGATACCGCTTTGAGCCGACTGGCCTTCCGCAGGGCTCGGGAACGGGACGCCTCCGATGGAAGGCCCGCCCTTTTCCGAAAACAGGAGGGAGCCTTTGAATACCCCGGAGAAATGGAGAAGGCCATTCATGTCGACACGACCGCAGATGTGGACTATAATGTGCAACTCATCATCTGCGAAATTCTAGAGCGCGCGGGAACAAGGTCATGAAATCCCCCCATGCCGTCCACTTCAGGGAAGTCTGGGTCATCTTTTTCATCCTGGGCGTCATCATGCTCAACTTCCCCTTTATCCATATTTTCAACAAGGGGTCCCTGTTCCTCGGCATCCCCATCCTCGTCCTCTACCTCTTTGTCGGCTGGCCCCTGTCCATCGTGGTTGTTTACTTCTTCTGCCAGGGCCTGAAAAAGGCGAATGAGGCCCGTCGGGACGACGATTCCGAAGGAGACGAGGCAGAATGATTCCGGTCGGCATCGTCGCTCTCATCTCCCTGCTCTACTTTGCCGTGCTCTTCGGGGTGGCCTACTATGCCGACCGCCGCCGGGAAAGCGGCCGCAGCATCATCTCCAACTCCTACATCTACACCCTCTCCCTCGCGGTCTACCTCACCTCCTGGACCTTCTACGGAAGCGTCGGACGGGCGGCCACCCACGGGCTCGACTTCCTCCCCGTCTACCTCGGCCCGACCTTGGTTGCTTTCACCTGGTGGTTCCTTCTGCGCAAGATGGTCCGCATCAGCAAAGAGCAGAACATCGTCAGCATCGCCGACTTCATCTCGAGCCGCTACGGCAAGTCGGCCTCCCTCGGGGCCCTCGTCACGGTCATCGCCGTGGTCGGGATCATGCCCTATATCGCCCTGCAGCTCAAGGCGGTCTCCCACACCTTCGACCTGCTCTCCTCCCCCATCGGCGTCCTTGGTTCCCAGGTCAACGAACTCCTTCCCGCCTTCCCCCTGCACCAGGAGTTCGACACCGCCTTCGCGGTCGCCATGGTCCTGGGCCTTTTCAGCGTCCTGTTCGGCGCCCGGCACCTGGACGCCTCCGAACGCCACGAAGGCCTTGTGGCCGCCATTGCCCTGGAATCCCTGGTCAAGATCCTGGCCTTCGTGGCGGTCGGCCTGTTCGTCACCTTCGGCCTGTTCGACGGCCCCGGCGACATCTTCGCCCGATTCCTCCAGCAGTTTCCCGAACGCAGCGGCCTGCTCCTTCTCGATACCGAAAAGGTCCCCTACACCCACTGGTTCACCCTGACCTTCATCTCCATGATGGCCTTCATGTTCCTGCCCCGGCAGTTTCACATCATGGTCATCGAAAATTCCGACGAAAAACACATTCAGGATGCCATGTGGCGCTTCCCCGCCTACATGTTCCTGATCAACCTTTTCGTTCTGCCCATCGCCCTTGGGGGACTGCTCCTCAACAACGGCAGCACCGCCAACGCCGACTACTTCGTCATCCACCTCCCCCTCCAGACCGGACATCCCTGGCTGGCCATGCTCGTCTTTCTCGGTGGATTCTCCGCCTCGGCCGGGATGGTCATGGTCTCTTCCGTGGCCCTCTCCACCATGATCCTCAATCACCTGATCATGCCCCTCATCCTCCGCTTCAAGATCGAGGCGGCCGACCTTTCGGGCCTCCTCATCAACCTCAAGCGGCTGGGCATCCTCGCCGTCATCTTTCTCGGCTACCTCTTCTACCGCCTCATCGGGGAGTCCTACGCCCTCGTCAACATCGGCCTTATCTCCTTCGTCGCGGCTACCCAGTTCGCCCCCGCCCTCATCGGCGGCCTGTATTGGAAACACGCCACCCGCCGCGGTGCGACAGCGGGACTGTTGCTCGGTTTCATCGTCTGGTTCTATACCCTCCTGGTTCCCTCTTTCGTCCGCTCGGGCTGGTTGGAGGCCGACATTCTGGAGAAGGGGCTGTTCGGCATTGATGTCCTGCGCCCCCTGGAGCTCTTCGGCCTGACCGGTTTCGATATCTGGACCCACTCCCTGTTCTGGACCATGTTTTTCAATCTCGGAACCTTCCTCACCCTTTCCATTCTGACCAACGCCGAGGAGGGGGAAAGGGAACAGGCCGGGAAGTTTGTGGAGGTGTTCCAACCCCAAACGGAACCGACCCGGCTGAAGAGAATCAGCAAGGCTCCGACCATCATGGAATTCGTCAACCTGATGGCCAAGTTCATCGGGGAGAAGCAGGCTCACTCAGCGATAGCCGAATACCTGGGCGACCGGGAAATCGACGAGCGGGGCAGCCTTTCAGAGTATGAAATTCCTCACCTGAAACGCTTTACGGAAAAGACCATGGCTGGCTCCGTGGGGGCTGCCCCGGCTCGAATCATCATCGAAAACTATCTCGCCACGCGGGGCAGCCAGATGGAGGATGTCTTCGACATTTTCGGTTCTGTCACCATTGCCCGCAAGGCGAGCCGCGAACAGCTGGCCGTCCTTTACGACGCAGCCCGCACGGTTGCCAGCGGGGCCGACCAGGAGAAGGTCCTCGACAATATCCTCGAACTGCTTATCCAGCAGTTCAAGTTCGACCTGGTGGTCATCCGCATTCTGGACGAAGAGAAGAACACCCTGACGGTCAGGGGCCAGAAGGGGATGACCTCCAAGCATCTGGGCGAGTCCGAACGCAAACTGACCATGAACACCTGCATCGGTTCCGCCTTCCTGACCAATTCCCCCGTAGTGGTCAACGATACCGACTTCATGGACAAGCCGATATCCGCTCAGGTCATTCACCGGGAGGGCATCAAGTCGCTGGCCCACGCCCCGATCACCATCGAGGGGCAACCCATCGGGGTCCTTTCCGCCTTTTCCCGATCGGCCAAGGGCATATTCCGGCGCGAGTTCATTGAGCTTTTCGCAAGCCTGGCAAGCCAGATCGGGGTCGCCTGGCGCAACGCGCAACAGACCCAGCGGCTCATAGAAGCCCGGCAGCACGAACGAGAGATGCAAATCGCCAAAACCATCCAGATGAGCCTCCTCCCCGCCAAGGTCCCCGAATCCGAAGGTGTAGGGCTGGCAGGGATCTGCGTCCCGGCACGCCAGGTAGGAGGCGACTATTACGATTTCTTCAGCCGTGAGGAGGGCTACCTGGACCTGGTCATCGGCGACGTTTCGGGCCACAACATCGGAGCCGCCCTGATCATGGCCGAAACCCGAACCTTCATCAAGGCCAGGGCCCAGAGCCTGCACAGCGCCAGTGACGTCCTGTGCGCTCTCAACGAATTCTTCTACGACGATCTGACCCGCTCCGAACTGTTCATCACCATGTTTTACCTGAAATACCACCTCGCCACGCGGCGCCTTCACTTCGCCAACGCTGGGCACAATCTGCCCCTTGTATTGCGGGCCCGAACCGGGGCCTGTGAACGGCTCGATGCCGAGGGCCTGATCCTGGGGGTGAAGCGGGATGTTCTTTTCGAGGAAAATGAGATCCAGCTCGATCCCTGCGACCTGCTCCTGCTGTACACGGACGGCATCACCGAAGCGATGGACAAGGAAGGGAACTTCTTCGGCGAAGACCGCCTGTTCGCCATCCTGGCGCAGCTGAAAGATGCTTCGCCGCAGCAAATCATCGACGACCTGCTTCACCAGGTCCGGCTGTTCAGCGGAGCCGAGAACTTCCAGGACGACGTCTCCCTCGTGGTCATGAGGGCACAGGATGGGCCCATCTCAGGAGATTCCGAAGAAACCGTTGATGAGCGTCGTTAGTCCGGCGGGGAATGTGCTATGTTAATAAGGCAAATCTCAGCAGATAAGGGAACCTTCAAAAAAATCCACATTTAGAAGGAGGATTCAATGATTGTGCGCATCGAAGAAAAAGGCTCTGTGGTTCTGATCGAAGTCAAGGAGGAACGGTTGGACGCCCACAACAGCGGAGAGTTGAAGGCTCAGATGCTGAACCTTTTCGAGGAAGGCAAAAACGACATCATCATCGATCTCAAGGAAGTGCGCTTCATCGACTCGTCGGGCCTGGGTGCTCTGGTTTCGGGGTTTAAAAACGCAAGCGCCCGGAGCGGAAACCTCAAGCTCTGCAACCTTCAACCTCAAGTCAAGTCAATGTTCGAACTCACGCGTTTGCACCGGGTCTTTGAAATATTTCCCGATGCCGAAGAGGCGTTTGCCAGTTTTTAGGACCTGCTGCAGACCGTTCCTGACCGGGCCGCAACCGCTTCGGCCGCTATTGTGACCACCCCAGGAATCCATCTACCCTCGGGGAGCATATGCCTGACAAGATCGAAGTGACCATCAAAGTTCCCAACCAAACCCGCTACCTGAGCCTCATCGGGAAGATCGGGGAGGATATCGCCCGGACCCTGAAGAGGTACAAGGGCGACCGGGAGGAACTGGCCTATCACATCAACCTGGTCCTGACCGAAGCCATGGCCAACGCCATCCGCCACGCCAACCTGGACGATCCGGAAAAAGAGGTCCGCATTACGATCCGCATTCTGGACAGGATTTTGAACATCAAAGTCTACGATCAGGGCCGGGGCTTCGACATCGGCACCCTGCCGGGCCCGGACATCAAGGGGCTCAACGAGAGGGGGCGCGGTGTCTATATCATCCGTTCCCTCATGGACCAGGTAAGCTATCGGAAATACAAAGGGGGGCATGTCCTGGAAATGAAAAAATCACTCCAGTAGCCCCCCGGACCCGACCCCGATTGTCAATAGACCGTTTTACCCCTCCAGCATCCTCACCAGGTCCTGGTGATGGTCTATCCTGACGTCGCCGTCCACCCCACCTTGATAGGCTGCGAAACAGATCCCTGCCTCGCCGGCGGCATCGCGGTCCAGTTCCGAATCACCGACGAACAACAGAGAACTTTCCGGAAGGCCCAGTTGCCTTGCCGCCAAGTGGAGCATGTCGGGATGCGGCTTCGGCCGGGCCACGTCGCGACTCGTCACCACGGCGCGAAAGAACCGGGTCAGGTCGAAATGGGCCAGAATTTCAGGCATGCTGGTGCCCCGGTTGGTGGCCACGGCGAGGGGCAGGAACCGTGACAGGGCGGCCAGACTCTCGACCATCCCGGGCTCTGGAGTCATGTAGGGAATAAAGGTCCGGTAATCGAGGCCCGCGGCAAAAGCCAGGGCATCCTTGCGCCGTTCCGGCCCGAGGAGAGTCTCGAAGACCTGCGGACTCGCCGCTGTGTGACAGAGATGGGCCTTCTCACGGTCCGCTGAGCGGACCGGAGCCTCGCCCAAATGCTCAAAAATGGCATTGTAATAGGCGAGGTTGGCCCGCCGGCTCTCGAAGAGAACCCCGTCGCAGTCAAAAATGACCCCGCGAATCCCTTTCATCCCTTTTTCCCCCGACGCGCGAAAACAACGATCCCCGCAATCCCGAGAAGGATCATCGGCAGCGACAGCAATTGGCCCATGGAGGCCCCGGCCCAGAGAAACCCGAGGTGGGCGTCGGGCTGACGGAAAAATTCGACGGAAAAACGGAAAACTCCGTAGAAGAGGAAAAACGCGGCCATAGGGACACCCGCGGGCACCTTGCGATGTTGAAGAATCCAGAGAATCAGGAACAGGACCCCGCCCTCGAGAAACGCCTCGTAAAGCTGGCTTGGATGCCGGGGAGCAGCCCCTGCGCCCGGGAAGACCATTCCCCAGGGAACGTCCGTTACCCGTCCCCACAACTCGCCGTTGATGAAGTTTCCAATCCGTCCGCACCCCAGTCCGATGGGTGCTGCGCTGACAAGAATGTCCCCGGTCAGCAGGATCGGCAGCCCCTTTTTCCGGCAAAAGAGAATCGTCCCCACGATGACGCCGATCAGGCCACCATGAAAACTCATCCCACCTTCCCAAACGGCGAAAATCTCCAGGGGGTGCTGAAGGTAATAAGAAAGGTTGTAGATCAGGGTATACCCCAGGCGCGCCCCGAGAATAACACCGAGTACGGCATAGAACAGCAGGTCGGACAGCTCCTCCCCCTTCAGGGGAAGATTCCTAAGGCGGGCCAGACGCCGGATAATGAAATACCCCGCCACGAAGCCCACCAGGTACATGAAACCGTACCAGCGAACGGCGAGGGGGCCGAGGTGAAAAATGACCGGATCGATCTGGGGATAAGTCAGCATGGAGATCCTCGATTGTCCATTTTAGAAAATGCAGGGAAGGCCGTCCGAAGCCCCCTGCTGAAATCGCAGTCGAATGGCTAGCCGCCCAGCGCGCGCATGAGCCTTGCCATGTCCTCCGGAGGAGATGCCTCCAGTTCTAGTTTTTCCTCCCCCACCGGGTGGCGGAAATCGAGACGCCAGGCATGGAGCATCTGCCGGGGGACCTCGTGCTCACCCAGGCGTCGAGTGCCACCGTAGCGCGTATCTCCAAGGATGGGATGGCCCGCTTCGGCGAAATGAACTCGGATCTGGTGTGAACGGCCGGTAAGGATTTCCACCTCAACCAGGGAGGCTTCGGCCCCCCCCTCGACAACCCGGTATCGTGTGATGGCCTCTTTTCCCCCTTTTTCCACGGACGTCATGAGGTTGGTCGATCGTTTACGCGCCAACAGGGATCGGAACTCCCCCTGTTTCGGTTCGGGGCATCCTGCCACCAGGGCCAGATAGACCTTGTGGACCCGCCGTTCGGAAAATGTCCCCGTCAATCCCCGATGGGCCCTGGGATGTATGGAAAAGACCATGATTCCCGAAGTCTCACGGTCGAGTCGCTGCACCATCCCGAGTTCCGGTCGGTCATGAGGACGATAGGGATTGTGCAAAAAACGCAACAGGGCCTCGTAGAGGGTACCCCGATAACGGGCCGGCGTTGGCTGGGTTTCAACTCCGGAGGGCTTGGCGAGGGCAAGGAGGTACGGGTCCCTGAATACAATGTCCTTCTCCGACAGAGAAAAGGCGTCCAAGGGACCGCTATCCAGAAAGACTTCCACCTTCTCGCCCTTTTTGACCGGGTAAGAGCAGCGCCGCAGGCGACGACCTCCCACATGCACCCCACCCAAGTCGATCACCTTTCGCAGGACGGTGCGGGAGAGGTCCTTCATGCTGAGAAAAAGGAATTGGTCGAGACGCGTCCCCGCGTCATCGTGATCTGGAAAAAATAGATAACGGCTTTTTGCCACCGATCCGTTCCTTCGAAGAAAAGTCAAGCAAAAGTCCCCCAGGGGTTCAAGCACCTCGACCAGACAAGTGGATCACGATTCCCATCGCCATGGTTGGATACGTGACATATTACTGCTGGCGGAAGGCGGGACTTCGAAAGGGACCATCAAAAAAACTCACGGGCCCCTTTGACAGAATCTGCGCATATGCTACCATGAAATCAAGTTCAATCAAAAAGCTCTTTGACATTCTCTGGGATGTTCGATTTGCGGCCTTGGGGGGTTGACCAACAGACCGCAAGCTTGAGACCTCGGCCAAAATCGCGGTGAGCCAGCCCACCTCCGAGTGGGACGCCTGAAGTGATTTTCAGAGGCAGACGATAAATTCAAGGTCAAAACCGCAAGAAGGAGAACGGCATCCCGGAGCGAAATTGAAATTGGCATTGCGTGGCCCGGCATACCTTGTAAAACCCTTCTATCCGCAGGGAGAGAGCAACATGAATCTCCCCAAGGGTCGGAAACGAAAGATACGCTACCGGAACAGATCGATCATGATCTGTTACCGGGGCCTTCGAGTAGACTCCACCACAGGATAGAAAACACTGGACCCGCAATGCCAATTGTTTTTTCAACGCAGAGGCCCCGTCCAATCGGACGGGGCCTCTGCGTTTTCCTTGGTCCTGCGAAACCGGGGGTTCTATGTAAAGGTTAAAGGAAAATCCCGCTCACTGGTCCAACACATGCCCCGGAAGGACGAAACAGGTAAACGTCCCGACAAAAACCTCCCGGTCGGAAGTCACGGAGCAGGTCACCAGGCGCTTCTTTCCGTTCTTCTCCTCGACTTGAGCTCGCGCCGTAAGGGTTTCCCCGCAACGAACAGGTGCAAGGAATTTCACCTCTGCTGCGCCGAGAACGACATGAGGGTCGTTGACTGCCAGCATGGCCGCATAGTCTGCCAGGCCAAAAGCGAACCCTCCGTGTACCAGTCCTCTGCCGTCCGCGCACATCTCCTGCCGTGTCTGAAGACGGGCCACAGCCCTCCTGGGAGCGAGTTCCACCGGTTCGCCGACCCATTGGGCCGAAATGGACGGATGGGTTTTGAGATCCATGTGGCCCTCCGAAAAGGCTGCGAGGTTCGGCCAGGAAGAACTTTAGCTGTTAACTCTTTCCCGAAGTTCTTTGCCGGTCTTGAAGAAAGGGGTTTTCTTCCTCGGGATCTTGACGACCTCCCCGCTCTTGGGGTTTCTGGCTTCCCGGGCATCCCGAAGCCGAATGCTAAAGTACCCGAAGCCCCGGATCTCGACCCGGTCCCCACCCACCAGGGCATTGCCGATACTGTCGAAGATCGTATTGACCACCAGCTCGGCCTCTTTTTTGTTTAACTCGTCATTGGATAGCGAAAGCCGCTCCACTAGTTCACTTTTCGTCATCGGACTCGATCCTCCTGCACTATTCAACTCCGGGCCAAAGAAACTGCAGACCCGTTCCCGTTCGTTCCTGAAGGCCGCGCCCGAAACCGCTGACGGCCTCCTGGATGAAATATTCCAGAACCTCCCCCTTGTCCTTCGGGGGATAGACGATTCTCGGCTCCCCGTCCAGACCGGCATACTCTGCGGCCGCCACTACGGCATCCTGCATGTTGCCAAGGTCATCGACCAGGCCAGCTTCCATCGCCTGCCTGCCGGTAAAGATGCGTCCATCGGCGAGGGATGCGACTTCCTCAACGGGAAGACCACGCCCCTCGGCGACGGCATGTACGAATTGCACATGCACGTCGTCAATGACCCCCTGAAGGATGGTGCGGTCCTCTTCAGTCATTTCTCTCAGAGGTGATCCGATGTCTTTGTGCTGGCCACTCTTGACAACCTGACTGCTCAGACCGATTTTCCCAAGGAGCTCCTGAACACTGGTGAACTCCATGATGACACCGATACTGCCTGTGATGGTCCCCGCATTGGCAAATATGCGCCGGGCGGGAACCGCTACATAGTAACCTCCCGAAGCGCCAACAGACCCCATCGAAACGACGACGGGCTTGACCTCAGCAAGCTTACGAACCTCATCGTGGATCTCCTGAGAGGGTCCGACCCCGCCGCCGGGAGATTCGATGCGCAGAACGATGGCCTTAACCGAATCGTCCTTTTTGAATTGATTCAGGTGTTCGATGGTTTTCTTCGAGGACGTAATTACCCCAAGGACCTCGACCACCCCGACTTTCTCACCCAAAGGGAAGCTCGTCGTCCGCCCCATGAAACCGGCAAGAAGGTAAATGAGAACTAGGAAAAACAAAAAGATGGCGCCAAGGAGCGCCAGGGCCATCAGGAAGGGTCTCTTTTTCATGGGGGCAAGGCCAAGAAAAAGGGCCCCCGTGGACGGTCCCACGGGGGCCCCAGAGTTAGGACAGGATTACTCTTCGTCCTTCTTGCCGCTTTCCTTATCCATGGCACCCTGCAGCAGGGCTCCAAGATTGGAGGTGGCGCTCTTCTGCGCGCCAAGGAAGGCGTCCACTTCGGCCTTCTCCTTCTGATCGGAGAGGTGCTTGATGGAAAGTGCGATCTTGCGATCAACCGTATCGACGTTCAACACGACGGCCTCGAGATCGTCCCCAACATTGGCGAAGCTCTTGGGAGTATCGATCTTCTCCTTGCTGATTTCGGAGACGTGGATCAGACCCTCGATCCCCTCCTCAACCTCGAGGAAAATCCCAAAATCGGTAACCGAGGTCACCTTGCCGCGGAGGATGGTTCCGGGTGCGAATCGGTTCGGAATCGCTTCCCAGGGATCAGGGGTCAACTGCTTGATCCCGAGGGAGAAGCGCTCGTTTTCGCGATCGATATTGAGCACGGCGGCCTTGACAAGATCCCCCTTCTTGTAGAGTTCGGAAGGGTGCTTGATCCGCTTAACCCACGAAAGGTCGGAGATGTGGACCAGACCATCGATGCCCTCGTCGACGCCGACAAAGATACCGAAATCGGTGATATTCTTGACCTGTCCCTCGATGACCGTGCCGATCGGGAACTTCTCCCCGATGACCTCCCAGGGATTGGGTTCGATCTGCTTGAGGCCGAGAGAGATGCGCCGATTGGGCACATCGAGAGCCAGCACAACGGACTCGATCTCGTCGCCGATGCTCAGGGTCTTGTTGGGATGCTTGATCCGCTTGGTCCAGCTCATTTCCGAGACGTGGATCAGGCCCTCGACACCCTCTTCGAGCTCGACGAAAGAGCCGTAATCGGTCAGACTGACGACCTTGCCATTGACCCTGGAGCCGACGGGGAACTTCGCTTCGACCTCCAGCCAAGGATCGGGCGCGATCTGTTTCAGGCCGAGGGAGACGCGCTCCTTTTCACGGTCGAACTTGAGGACCTTGACGTTGATCTTATCGCCGACGGAAAGGATATCCGAAGGATGGGTGACCCGCCCCCAGGACATATCGGTGATGTGCAGCAAGCCGTCGATCCCGCCGAGGTCGATAAACGCACCGTAGTCGGTGAGGTTTTTAACGACCCCTTCGACCGTCTGCCCCTCTTCGAGAGTCTTGAGCGTATCGGAACGCTGGCTCTCCCGCTGTTCTTCCAGAAGGATGCGCCTCGAGAGGACGATGTTTCCGCGCCGCTTGTTGAGCTTGATGATCTTGAACTCGAAATTCTGCCCCAGCATCTTCTCCAGATTGCGAACCGGGCGAAGGTCCACCTGGGAACCGGGCAGAAAAGCGTTGACGCCGATGTCGACGGAAAGCCCGCCCTTGATGCGGGAAACGATCCGGCCCTCCACGTTGGCCCCCTCCTCGAGGGTGTTCCAGACCTTTTGCCGGTCGGCCTTTTCCTTGGAGAGACTGATCAGCCCACTTTCATTCTCGGTGCGCTCGATCAGGACGTCGAATTCGTCGCCGACTTTGAGTTCCAGCTGCTTATCTTCAATGCGGAACTCATTGGAGGGGATCACCCCTTCGGATTTGCCGCCGACATCGACGACCACCGAATCGGGGTTGACCTGCACAATGGTCCCTTTGACCACGTTGCCGGCCTTGAGCTCCTTGAGACCGCTCTCAAGCATGTCCTCGAAGCTCATTTCCATCTCCTCCATGTCCATCTCTTCCATGTCCATGGATTCTTCTTCGTTTTCTTCGTTGATTGTTTCGTTGTTTTCCACCATTAAGAACCTACCCCCTAGCGATTTTCCTGCCGTGTCCCGGCAGGTTATGGCTTTTAGCCATGAAGCGGGACGATAACATAAATTTTTTAAAAAACAAACCTTTATTTTCCCCGAAAACGAACCTTTTCCAAAACCTCATCGATAATCCACAGGGGAGTGGAGGCACCGGCGGTAATTCCGACCGATTCGACCCCATGGAACCAGTCTGGATCGATCTCGGCGGCGGTCTCCACATGGTGGGTCCGCGGCTGGATATTCAGGCAGATCTCAGCAAGACGGTTGGTATTGGCACTGTTGTAGCCGCCGAGAACCAGCATGACCTCGACCTGCCGGGCGATGGCCTGGGCCTCGTCCTGCCGCAGGGCGGTGGCGTCGCAAATGGTGTTAAAAACCCTCAACTCCTGGCTTTTCTCCAAGCAGACCTCCACCACCTGCCGCAGGTTGTCGAGAGACTGGGTGGTCTGGGCAACCACCCCCAACCGTTTCTTCCGTGGAAGCCCCTCCGCCTGCTTCCGGTCGGCCACGACGAAGACCTCTCCCCCGCCTTCGGCGTAGGAGAGGATACCCTGAACCTCGGGATGCTCTTCTTCCCCGACCAGAACCACGGCGTAACCCTCGCGGTTCAAAGAGGCGGCATGTTCCTGCGCCTTCTTGACGAAGGGGCATGTGGCATCGACAATCTCCAGCTCGAAGGAGCGGGCCTTTCTCAACTCTTGTGCGGTGACCCCGTGAGAGCGCACGATGACCGCACCTTCGGTACCTTCCTCAAGAGACTCAACATCCCGCACCCCCTTCTCCCGGAGTTTTTCCACGACCTGGGGAGAGTGTATAATCGGCCCCAGAGAGCAAAGATGTTCATGCTTCTCGGTAGCCTCGTAAGCCATATTAATGGCCCTCTTGACCCCAAAGCAAAACCCGGCGCTCTTGGCAAGGAGGATCTTCAAACCGTGCTCCCCCTGGGCATATCGGGCAATCCCGAATGGCGACGCCGCGCGCGCACCACCTGCAGCATCTCCTCCAGAACCTGTTCGATACTCAGACCGGTGGAGTCGATAGCGACGGCGTCCTCGGCCTGCAGAAGAGGCGAATGCTACCGAGCTCCGTCGGCTGCATCGCGTTCTTCCACCTCGGCGATGGTCTGTTCCAGGTCGACCACCAGCCCCTTCTCCTTCAGTTCCAGGTAACGCCGGTGTCCCCGCTCCCGGGCGGAGGCGAGGAGAAAGAATTTAGCTTCGGCCCGGGGAAAGACGACCGTGCCGATATCCCTTCCCTCAAGAACCACCCCCCCCTGCTCTCCCAGGGACCGCTGGAGGCGAACGAGGGCCGTACGCACGCATGGGCAAGCCGCGACCCGGGAGGTCAGAAGGCTGACTTCGGGAGTGCGGATGGCCTCGGAAACATCCTCACCATTGAGAAGCACCCGGTCGCCCGCCTCGCTCCGTTCGAATTCGATGCGCAGGCCTTCGCAGAGACGCCCCAGCCCAGCGGCATCCTCCGGGGAAACATTCAGCCGGTGGGCCTGCAGGGCCACGGCCCGGTACATGGCGCCGGTATCGATGTTGACGTACCCCAGGATCCGTGCCAGAAGGCGACTCAGGGTACTTTTGCCTGCACCGGACGGCCCGTCGATGGCAATGATCAGTTCTCGCTGTGACACACTTCGTCCTTATCAGATCGGTTCATTCAGATACTCGGCGGTACAGGATCGGCACCTACCTCTCTGCCCTCACCCCGTCCAACAGAGACCAGAAGCTTGGAAAGGATGTGGCGGTGCATCCGGTGTCGTCGATCGTCACCTGCGCTTTGCTCCGAAGGCCGGCCACGGCCAGACTCATGGCGATGCGATGGTCTCCCCAGGAGGAGACGCTGCCGCCTTCGAGTTCTTCGACCCCGGTAATCTCCATGCCATCCTCAAGGGCCACAATCCGGCCTCCCAGCTTGCCGAGTTCCGATGTCATGGCAGCGATACGGTCGGTCTCCTTGACCTTCAGCTCACGAGCGTCCCGAATCACGGTCGTCCCCTCGGCAAAGGCGGCTGCGACGCTGATGACGGGAAATTCGTCGATGGCGCGGGGCACGAGGCTCCCGCCGATCTCGATCCCCTTGAGGGTGCTGCTTTTCACGAGAATGTCCGCGACCGGCTCCCCGGAGACCTCACGCTGGTCGAGGAGTTCCAACCGGCCACCCATCCCCTGCAGAATGTCGATGATTCCGCTGCGGGTGGGATTGACCCCCACATTGCGGATCACCAACTCGGTATCGGGACAGATCAGGGCGGCCACCATGAAAAAGGCCGCCGAGGAGATGTCACCGGGGACGGAGACCTCCCTTCCCTCAAGGCGCGGCCCGCCGTTCAAGGAGACCCCGTCGTCGAAGACCTGAAGATCAGCGCCGAAATAATCAAGCATTCTCTCGCTGTGGTCCCGGGAGAGGTGCGGCTCACGGACCGTCGTTGTGCCATCGGCATACAACCCGGCAAGGAGCAGAGCCGACTTGACCTGGGCACTGGCGATGGGCGATTCGTACTCAGCCGCCCGAAGCCCGCCGCCCCGGATAGCCAGAGGAGCGAGATCCCCCCCTCCCCGCCCCCAGATAGAAGCGCCCATGGATGCAAGGGGGGAGACCACCCTTTTCATGGGACGGCGCCGCAGATAGCGGTCCCCGGTGAGCACCGAAAAAAAGTACTGCCCTGAGAGCAAACCGGTCATGAGCCGAATGGTGGTGCCCGAATTGCCGCAGTCGATGACGTCCTCAGGTTCGGTCAACCCGTGAAGGCCCCGCCCTTCGATCCGGAGCTCCCCGCCGGCACGTTCCTCGATGGAAATCCCCATGGCGCGAAAAGCATTAAGGGTGGCCAGGTTGTCTTCTCCCCGCAAAAACCCGCGAACGATCGTGGGTCCCTCGGCGAGAGAGCCGAACATCACGGATCGATGGGAAATGGACTTGTCGCCCGGAACGGTGATCTCGCCGCCAAGGCGCTGTGCGGGGCGAACGGACTGGGTCTCTCTCTTCATAATTTCCCCCACCGGTAGAATGACCTTAAAGGATCGCGTCCCGGCTCTTCTTTGAGCGCAGGAAGAACTCGAACAGCCTGGAGCCGTCACCGCTACGGACGTCTTCCTTGAGTTCGGCAAAGGTTGTTTCAAACCGCTCCATCATCTCGACCAGTGCGTCGCGGTTGGTCATGGCGATGTCCCGCCACATCGTTGGATCCGAAGAGGCGATGCGGGTAAAGTCCCGAAACCCTCCGGCGGAATATTCGAGGATGTTCTCTTCGTAGCGATCATAAGAGCCCATGGCGTTGACCAGTGAATAAGCGACCATGTGCGGCAGGTGGCTGATGGCCGCCAGCACCCGATCGTGCTTGTCCACGTCCATCACCACAACCTCGCTCCCTGCAGTCTCCCAGACCCGGTGAACCAGGGCGAGGGCGTTCCGGTCGGTCCGCTCCGTGGGGGTCAGGATACAGCGGCGGTTTTGGTACAGGGTTGCAAAGGCGGCCTCGGCCCCGCTCTTCTCGGTGCCCGCTATGGGATGACCGGGGACGAAGTGAACCCCCTCAGGAACCAGGGGCTCGATAGCGGCCACCACCGACTTCTTGACGCTGCCGCCGTCGGTGAGAACGGCGCCGGGCTTCATCCGGGGCAGCACGGCAGCCGCCATCTCCGGAAGAGTGAGAACCGGAGTGGCGAGGAAGACCAGATCAGCGTCGCCGACGCCTTCCCCGGGGTCCCGGGTAATGCGGTCAACAACCCCCAGTTCGAGGGCTTTCTCCAGGTTGGGGAGGCCGCGGCCGATGCCGATGACTTCGCCGACGGCTCCGGCGGACTTGAGGGAGAGGGCCAGAGACCCCCCTATGAGACCGACGCCGATGACGGCCAGTTTCGGGATGAGCGGTTGGTTCATGAACGAAGTCCCTTCGCCAGCAAAAATGCCGGTATCTATTTGGCCACCGGGTAGGAGCCCAGCACCTTGAGGAATTGACAATGCCCCCTCAACTCCTCGATGGCGTCGCTGACGTTGTCTTCGGCAACGTGGCCTTCAATATCGAGAAAGAATATATATTCCCAGGCTTTTTTCTTCAGCGGCCGGCTTTCGATCTTGGACAGGTTGATGTCCCTCTTGCTGAAGGGCTCCAGCATCCTGTAAAGGATTCCCGGTTCGTCCTTTACGCTGAACATAATGGTCGTCTTGTCCCGGCCGCTGCGATCGGGCGTTTTCCGCCCGATGACCAGAAAGCGGGTAAAATTGTTGGGGTTGTCCTCGATCTTCCGCTTGGCCAGCTTGAGACCGTAGAGGGTGGCGGCCATCTCGCTGGCAATGGCCGCCGCGGTCTCGTCCTCGGCAACCATCTGAGCGGCAAGGGCGGTACTGGCCACATCGACCAGGGGCACATCGGGAAGATTCTCTTCCAGCCAATTGCGGCACTGGGCGAGAGCCTGGGGGTGGGAAATGACCTTCCGGATCACCTCGAGACTCCCGGAACGGGACAGCAGGTCGTGGGAGATTTCCAGGAGGATTTCCGCGTTGATCTGGAGGTCCGACTCCATGAACATGTCGAGAGTATGGGAGACAATCCCCTCGTTGGAGTTCTCCACCGGCACAACCCCGTAGTGGACCCGCTCCCTGGCGACCTCCTCAAAGACAGCCGAAATGCTTTTCTGCGGGACCAGTTGCGCGGAGAAACCGAACTGGCGCATGGTCGCCACATGGGTGAACGTAGCCTGGGGACCGAGGAAAGCCACCTTCATCGGCTGTTCGAGAGAAAGGCAGGCGGAGATGATCTCGCGAAACACCCTCCGGATGCCCTCGGGAGGAAAAGGGCCTGGATTGCCCGAGATGAGCCGTTCGTAAATGGCCCGCTCGCGGCTGGCAACGTAGAACTCCTTGCTCTGCCCGGCCTTGAGCTTGCCCACCTCGACCACGACGTCGCCGCGACGGTTGAGCAGGTCGAGGATCTGGTCGTCGATGCTGTCAATCTGCCTTCGGTAATCGTCAAGAATTTTCTTGGCCACCTTGTCACCCCCTGAATAAACTTTTAAGGAATCGAGAATCTAGCCTATCCTCTTAGAAAAATCAACGCCCCCAGTACAACGGCCCCCGTCCAGAAGCCCCCGCCCTTTCCCCTTGACCCGCTTTCGGTGCCCGGCTAAACTGCCAACAATTTCATGAAAGCTCGGAGGAACAGACCATGACCATTTCCGTCAAGGTAATGAACTACATCGAACGGTCCTCCTGGATCCGCAAGATGTTCGAGGAGGGTGCAGCCCTTCGCAAAATCCACGGCGCCGAAAACGTTTTCGATTTCAGCCTCGGCAACCCCTCAACGGAACCGCCCGAGGACTTCCGCCGGGAACTTCAGAGCCTGGCCCAATCCTGCGAACCGGGGATGTTCCGCTACATGGACAACGCCGGCTACCTGGAGACTAGGGCTGCGGTGGCCGAGGTCCTGACCGAGAAATCACCCCTCCCGGTAGAGGCCCGCCACGTGGTCATGACCTGCGGGGCCGGCGGGGCCCTCAACGTGGTCCTGAAGACCATTCTCAACCCCGGGGAGGAGGTCATCATCCTCGCCCCCTACTTCGTCGAGTACAAGTTCTACGCCGACAACCACGGCGGCGTCACTCGAGAAGTGCCCACCGACCCGGCAACGTTCCAGCTCGACATTGCGGCCATAGAGAAGGCCATCGGCCCCAACACCCGGGCCATCATCGTCAACTCCCCCAACAACCCCACCGGGGTTATCTATTCGCGGGAGAGACTGACTGCCCTCGGCGAAGCCGTGGAGCGCAAGGGGAAGGAACTGGAGCGGCAGATCTACGTCATCTCCGACGAGCCCTACGCCCGCCTGGCCTACGACGGCCGAGAGGTGCCGGGCATTTTCTCCTGCGTCGAGAACGCCATTGTGGTCACTTCCCACTCCAAGGACCTGGCTCTGCCCGGAGCCCGGATCGGCTACCTTGCCGTCAATCCGGCCATGGGCAACGCCGCGCAGTTCATCGAGGGGGCGGTCTTCTGCAACCGGGTGCTCGGGTTCGTCAACGCCCCCGCCCTCATGCAGCGCCTCGTTGCCAAGCTGCAGCGTTCGAGCGTGGATGTTTCCGAGTACCAGGCCAAGCGGGATCTGCTGTATGACAACCTCACCACCATGGGTTTCCGAATGGTCCGGCCCGAGGGGGGATTTTACCTCTTCCCCGAGTCCCCGCTGGCCGACGACGTGGAATTCGTCGGCCTGGCCCAGAAGCACAATATCCTCCTGGTCCCCGGAGTGGGATTCGGCGCCCCGGGTCATTTCCGCATCGCATACTGCGTGGATGCGGAAATGATCCACCGCAGCCTCCCCGCCTGGGAGCGGTTGGCCCGCGAAGTCGGGCTGGGTTGAAGGCAGGGATAGACAAGATGGAAAAACGTTTCCTCACGCCACGCGAAGCGGTTCAGGCCATTGTCGACAACGGTCAGCGGGTCATGACCCAGTCTTTTGCCCGCACCGTCGTCCTGAGCCTCCTGGCTGGCTTCTATATCGCCTTCGGGGCACAGCTGGCCACGGTGGTGACCCAGGACGCAGCGCCGTTTCTCGGCACCGGGGTGGCCCGCCTGCTTGGAGGCAGTGTCTTTTCCGTAGGACTGATGCTGGTGGTGGTCTGCGGGGCGGAACTCTTCACGGGAAACAGCCTGCTGACCAAAGCTGCCCTTCTCGGGCAGATCCCATGGTCCAAGCTCGCCGAGAACTGGATCGTGGTCATCCTCGGCAATCTGGTCGGCTCTCTCTTTTTCGCCTGGCTGATGTACCGATCGGAACTCTGGCAGGCAGGCCAGGTCGCCGAACACGCCGTCAACATCGCCTCAGCCAAGTGCCGCCTTCCCTTCGAGGTCGCCTTCATTCGCGGCATTCTCTGCAACTGGCTGGTCTGCCTGGCCGTCTTCATGGCCACGGCCGCCCGGGACGTTCCCGGAAAACTGCTGGCCTGCTATGTTCCCATCATGACCTTTGTGGCCAGCGGATTCGAACACTCGGTGGCCAACATGTACTTCATTCCCACCGGCCTGCTTCTGGCCGATGCCCGCCAACTGGTTGAACCCGGCCTATCATGGAACAATTTCTTCCTGGCCAACCTGCTGCCGGTCACCCTCGGCAACATCGTCGGCGGCGTGGTTTTCGTCGCCTTCGCCTACTGGTTCATCCACCTGCGGGGCGGGCGCAACGGCAGGCCCTAATCGCCGCACTCCCCTGGCCGCCAGTCCTTGACCTTCAGCTGAACCGAACTGCGTCCCCTCCACCGATTCAAGGATGGAGCAAAGAGCAGGTCGATCGGCCCAGACAGTTCCGCCTGCCGGTCGGCCAATCCGAAAGCGATACAGGGAAGGCTTACCCCGCCCTGCCGGACATCAAAGGCGAGGTGCTGCTGCCCGGCCTTGCGCACCCTCTCCACCTCGACCCCACGGGCCACAAAGGCCGGTTCCGGATTGCCCATTCCAAAGGGAGCGAGGCCCTGCAATTCTGAAACGGCCTCAAAACTCAAGGTATCCAACGCCACCTCCCCGTCATGAACGATCCGCTGGTGCAGGTCCTCCTCACAGAGGGCGTCTCGGGCCTCCTCCTCCAGACGATCGGCGAAAGCGCCAACCTGGCCTGACTCGATTGTCAGCCCCGCGGCATATGCATGCCCTCCGAACCCGAGCAGATGGTCGCGACATTGGTCGAATGCCCGGTAAAGGTGAAAACCGCTGATGGATCGGGCCGACCCCTTGCCCCGCCCGTTCTCCAGGGAAATCAAGACGGTAGGGCGATAGTACCTCTCCACCAACCGGCTTGCCACAATCCCGATCACCCCCGAATGCCAGCGCGCATCGGCCAGGACGATGGAACGCCCCAACCCCTCGGCTCCCTCCCCTTCCAGGCGTTCCAATGCCTGTTCCAAGGTTTGCGCCTCGATGCGCCGGCGTTCCTGGTTGAGAGCGTCCAGATCCTGCGCCGCGCTCCTGGCCTCGTCGGCCGATCGCGTGAGAAGAAGTTCGACACCCCGGCCCGCATCGACCAGACGCCCTGCTGCATTGAGCCGAGGCGCCAGCTGGAACCCGACGTTTCCACTGCTGACCTCCTTGACGCCGGAGACCTCCTTGAGGGCTTCTATTCCAACGCGTTCCCCGCCGGAGAGGACCGACAGCCCCGCCTTCACCATCGTGCGGTTGACCCCCGTCAGGGGAACGAGGTCGGCAACCGTTCCGAGGGCCACAAGGTCCAGGCAGAGACGCAGGTCCGGTTCGGGACGGGAGACAAACCACCCCCTTTCCCGCAGGACCTTGCGCAGCGCTATCAGCAGAAAAAAGGCTACTCCGACCCCTGCTAGTGCCTGAAAGGGAGTCCTCCCCTCATCCAGGTGAGGGTTCACCAAGGCGTAAGCCCGGGGCAGACCAGGAGGGGGTTGATGGTGATCTGTGATGATCAGGTCCAGCCCGAGAGAGGCTGCGAGTTCGGCCTCTTCGATCGCCGAGATACCGCAGTCAACGGAAACGACGACCCGGGTCCCTGCCATGGCGGAATCTTTCAGCGCCTGCCCAGAAAGGCCGTAACCGTCCTTGAGCCGTTCGGGAATGTGATAGTCTACCCGCCCGCCGAATGCCCGCAGAATCTCGACCAGAAGGGCGGTTCCGGTCACACCGTCCACATCATAATCGCCGTGAACAGAGATGGCCTCCTCCCCCTCGATGGCCTTCACCAACCGAGCCACGGCACGATCGATCCCGGCCAGACCTGAGGGATCCGGCAAATGGGCCAACCGGCTCTGGAGAAAAGCCCGGCCGGCCTCCGCAGTGGTGATCCCCCTGCGCAGAAGCGCTTCAGCGGTCAGGGAACCGACCTCAAGCCGCGATCGCAGCCCGGCCAGGGCCTCCTCGCCGAATCGCTCTCCCCGCGTCACCCACCTGCGTTGCGTCATCTTCTTCACTCTTTCACGTCCATCATGGCACCCGGCGTCCTTGGCCGTCCAGTCAAGGCAAGGGGATGGCCGCTCCGCCCCCAACGGTTTCGGTCATATAACCAGAAAGGCACTGGAGTCGAAACAATCAAGCATCAACCAACAGAGACAGGCGGCAAAAAAACGCTTTTCCCGATTGCCCCTGCGTCCTCTTCGCCTCTGTGTAAAGAAAAAGGATTCGATTACAGGTCAAAAAAAACGGGCCGGGGAAATCCCCGGCCCGATGTTCTCTGGCTACCGACCCGGCGGTGGAGCCGGGAGGGTCTCAAGGGCCCTGAGTTCGGCACGGACCTGGTCGGCAGTCGGACCGGTCGAAACCACGGTCAGGAATTTTTTCCAGACCTCCCTCGCCTTGGGGAAGTCCTGCAGGTCATACCGGTAAACAACCCCCAGATTGAACATGCTCTGGGGATGTGTCGGATCGACCTCCTGAGCTTTCAGGAAATTCCCCACAGCCCGATCGTACCATCCGAGCCTGCGAAACATGACCCCCTGGTCGGTCAGAACGTTGGGATTCGAGGGTTGAAGCTCCAAGGCCTTGTCGTATGCCTCGACCGCTTGCATGTGCTGCCCGAGATCGAAGTAGAGATGCCCGAGTTCCACCCAGGCGTTGCTGTTGCCGGGGTCGTCGGCGACGACCCTTTCAAGCATCTGGATCTGTTTCTGATAATCGACCTGCGGTACTGCCTGCGGAGAAGTGACAGTAGCCGGTCTGGAACGCCGCGCACTCTGGTTGACGAGGATTACGACAAGGAGCCCCACCACCAGAGTGACAACAACAAGGAGAATGGTCTCTTTTTTCATAGCCGACTCCTTTAGGCTGCGGTCGTTTCTGCCTTTTGGCTTCTGCGTTCTTCCCAGAAAATCAGCAGGGGACTGGCAACGAAGATGGAGGAGTAGGTCCCGACAACAACCCCGACCAGAAGGGCGAAGGCAAAGTTGTGAATCACCCCGCCGCCGAGGACAAAGAGGGCCAAAACAACCAGCATGGTTGTACCCGAGGTCAGGATGGTCCGGGAGAGGGTCTCGTTAATACTGCGGTTGACCACCGCCGTGAAGCCCTCTCGACCGTGCTTGCCCATGTTTTCCCTGATACGGTCGTAGACGATAATGGTGTCGTTCAGGGAATAACCGATGATCGCGAGAAAAGCGGCGATGATGGGCAGGTCGATCTCCTTGCCAAAGAGGGAAAAGACCCCGAGGGTGATGAGGACGTCGTGGACAAGGGCGATGATTGCCCCCACGGCGAAGCGGAATTCGAAACGCATGGTGATGTAGATGAGAATGCCGATCATGGCGTAGACCAGGGCCATCATCCCCTTCGCACGCAGGTCCTTTCCGACCTGGGGGCCGACCATTTCGGTGCGGCGCATCTCCACCTTTCCGTCGCCGTAGCTTTTCTCGAGAGCCCCGGAGATCCCCTGGGAAATGCCCTTGAGCTCCCCGCTGGTGTTCTGGGCGCGGATCAGGAACTCGTTGGCCTCGTCGCCGAACTGCTGAACCACGACCCCGCCGAGGTCCAGTTCTTCCAAGGCGTCCTTGATGTCGCCCGCACTGGCCTTGTCCTCGAACTTGACCTGAACGAGGGTGCCGCCGGCGAAATCGATGCCGTAATTAGGCCCGCCCTTTACCATCAGGGAGATGAGGCCGACCAGGATGAGCACCAGGGAGAAAATGGCGGCCGCCTTGCGCTTGCCGACAAAATCGACGTTGATGTCTGGCTTTACAAACTGCATGGTGCCTCCTTATATGCTCAGTCGCTTGACCTGGCGGCGTTCCAGGAAGAAGTCGAAGATGACCCGGCTGACGAAAATCGCCGTAAACAGCGAGGCGAGAATGCCGATGGACAGGGTGACGGCGAAACCTTTGACCGGACCGGTACCGAACTGGAACAGGACCAAAGCCGCGATGAGGGTTGTGACGTTGGCATCCACGATAGTCAGAAGGGCCTTGCTGTAACCTGCATCCAGGGCGATCTTGGGAGTCTTGCCGAGGCGCAGCTCCTCCCGGATGCGCTCGAAAATGAGCACATTGGCATCGACCGCCATGCCGACGGTCAGCACGATGCCGGCGATGCCCGGCAGGGTAAGAGTCGCCTTGAACAGCGACAGCATGGCCATGATGAAGATCAGGTTCAGGGCCAGGGCGATGTTGGCCACCAGGCCGGAGAGATTGTAGTAGGCGAACATGGCCAGGATCACCAGGACCCCGCCGACGACAACCGAGAGGATACCTTTGTTGATCGAATCGACCCCCAGGGAGGGACCGACGGTGCGGTTCTCGAGGATATTCACAGGTGCAGGCAGGGAACCCGCCCGAAGCACGATGGCCAGGTCGGTCGCCTCCTGCTCGGTAAAGGAGCCGCTGATCTGGGCGGATCCGCCGGAGATCCGCTCGCGGATGACGGGCGCCGAGTAGACGCTGTCATCGAGGACGATCGCCATGCGCTTGCCGACGTTGGCCGCGGTGATCTGGTCGAAGCGCTTGGCGCCGACGGAATTGAAGTCAATGGCCACGTAGGGCTCATTGAAGCGGGTGTCGATACGCACCTGGGCGTCGGCGAGGAGGTCGCCGGTCAGAGCCGTCTTGTCGTAGACCACGATGGGGGTTTCGGTCACCGCGTCGGTGGTGCTGTCTACCTTCCGCTCGTAGAGAAGCTGGGTGCCGGGTGCGAAAACGCCCTTGAGGGCGTCCTGGGGGTTGGCGTCCTCGGCGACCATCTTGAATTCCAGGCGGGCGGTCTTGCCGAGCAGTGCGATGGCCCGGTCAGGATCCTTCACGCCAGGCAACTGGATCAGGATGCGGTTGCCGCTTTGACGCTGCAGGGTCGGCTCGCTGACGCCGAACTGGTCGACCCTGTTGCGCAGGGTCTCAAGAGCCTGACGCACGGCGTAGTCCTTGATGTTGGTCACCTCCCGGTCGCTGAGGCGGTAGTTCTTCTGGATGTAGCCCCCCTCGTCAGTAAGGGTCAAGGCCTCCAGGTAGGGAAAGTTCTCCTCCATCAGGGCGTCCACCTCGGCGCCCGCCGCCTGATCGTAGACGGTAATGGCGAGGCGCTCTCCGGGCTGGCGCTCGATGCGCTTGAAGATGATGTCCTTATCGTTCAGGAGGGTCTCCCCCTGGTCGACGACGGTGTCGATGCGGCTCTCAACGGCCTTGTCCACATCGACGCCCAGAACAAGGTGCATTCCCCCCTGGAGGTCGAGCCCCAGGTGAATGGGATCAAAGGCATTTCGCCAGAATTCGGGCAGCCCCCCTTTGAACAGGGTGGGCCCCAGAGAGACGAGCGAGACCAGGATGCAGCCGAGAACCAGCACCCCCCTCAACTTGATGCTTTTGTACATGGTGCCAACCTTCTCCTTTCAGGTTCATTTTCCGGATCCGCCATGAGCGGCGTTTCCGGGGAGGTTCGCCACGAAGCGGAATTACTGCTCCTGCTTGGCGCCCACCACGGATGAGCGGTTGACCTTGATTTTCACCCCGGTCGCCACCTCCAGAGTCACGACCGTCTCCTGAACGGCCGCCACCTTGCCGTGGACCCCACCGGCGGTCACCACCTGATCGCCGACCTTGAGTGATTCGACGAGCTGCTTGTGCTGCTTGGCCCTCTTCTGCTGGGGACGGATAAGCAGGAAATAGAAAATAGCGAACATGATGACCAGCATGATGATCCCCTCGTAACCGGGACGACCCCCCTGCTGAGCGGCGGCGTTATTCGCCATGGCGTAGGCTTCTGAAACCATGAGACGTTACCTCCTTGAATGGTTTGGATCAAAATGACCGGCCGAAAAGTCGGCCGACTGAAGTTTCCTGTGATTCCGCGTCAATCCTTATCGCCGCATCCCTCGCGGCGACGGTAGAACTCCTGCTTGTACCGAATGAAAGCGCCCTCTTCGATGGCCTTTCTCGCCCCCTTCATCAACTGCAGGTAGTAATGCAGATTATGATGAGTGTTGAGAACCGAAGCGAGGATCTCGCGGCCCTGGTAAAGGTGCCGCAGGTAGGCCCGACTGTAGTTTCGACACACGTAACATGCGCAGTCGGGATCGACCGGCCGGGGGTCTTCCGCGAACCGTGCCTGCTTGATACTGACTTTACCAAAAGAAGTGAATAATACACCGTTGCGGGCGTTGCGCGTGGGCATGACGCAGTCGAACATGTCCACCCCCCGGGAAACCCCCTCCATCAGGTTCTCCGGGGTGCCGACCCCCATCACGTAGCGCGGACGGTCGGCGGGCAACAGAGGCAGGGTGCAGTCCATGACCTCGTACATGAGGCTGGCCTCCTCTCCGACCGAAAGCCCCCCTACCGCATACCCTTCGAAACCGGTCTCCAGCAGGTCCTCAACGCTGCGGGCCCGTAGGTCGGCATGCATCCCCCCCTGCACGATGCCGAACAGGGCGGCCCCGTCGCCCTCCCTGCGAGCCTCCCTGCAGCGTCGGGCCCAACGACTGGAACGCTCGGTGGATGCGGCGACGTAGTCCCGGGAGGCGGGATAAGGAATGCATTCGTCGAAAGCCATTATGATATCGGCCCCGAGCGCCTCCTGGATTGCGATCGAACTCTCCGGAGTCAGCACATGGGCCGACCCGTCCAGGTGGGATTGAAACCGGACCCCCTCTTCGCTGATCTTGCGCAGCTTCCCGAGGCTGAAGACCTGGAACCCTCCGCTGTCGGTGAGAATCGGCCGGTCCCAGTTCATGAAGGCGTGGAGCCCTCCGAGCTTACGAACCAGTTCGTGGCCCGGTCGAAGGAAGAGATGGTAGGTATTGCCCAGGATGATCTCGGCCCCCAGTTCCCGGAGGGCTTCGGGCAGCATCGCCTTGACCGTCCCCTGGGTCCCGACGGGCATGAAGACCGGCGTCTCGATCGTCCCGCGCCGGGTGGTGATTCTTCCGCGCCGGGCGGCGCAATGGTCATCGGTATTTAAAAGAGCGAAGTCAAAGCTGTTCAAAGTCGTTCGATCCTGAACCGACCTCACGAAAAAGAGAGGTCATCGTGGTGAAACGCACGCCCGTGGCAATCAGAGAATCACCATGCAGTCGCCGTAACTGAAGAACCGAAACCCCTCCTCCACGGCCCTGCGGTACCCCTCCAGGATCAGTTCTCTGCCCGCAAAGGCGGATACCAGCATCAGCAGCGTAGAACGAGGCAGGTGAAAATTTGTGATCAGCGCGTCAACGATCCGGAAGTTGAACCCGGGATAGATAAAGATATCGGTGGTGCCGCTTCCTGGAACCAGACGTCCGCTTCCGTCCACAGCATGTTCGAGGGTCCGGGTCGCCGTTGTGCCGAGCGCAAAGACTCGTCGTCCCTCCTCCTTGGCCAGGTTCACCGCCTCCGCGGTGGCCCGGGGCAGGTGGTAGGTCTCCTCGTGCATCCGGTGCTCCCGAGTGTTATCCACCCTGACGGGAAGAAAAGTGCCCAGCCCCACGTGCAGGGTCAGGGAAACGATTTCCACTCCCCGCTTCCGCAGGGCTTCGAGAATGGACGGGGTGAAGTGCAGTCCCGCGGTGGGGGCGGCCACAGCGCCCTTGGCCCTTGCGAAGACCGTCTGGTAACGGTCCCGGTCAAGGGGGCCGTCTTCCCTCCGGATATAGGGGGGAAGCGGAATTCGCCCGACCTGCTCCAGCGCGGCGTGAAATTCGCCCTCGCAGTCAAACCGGATGTGCCTGAAGGGCGCGTCCCCCCCAACCACCATAGTCCCTTCGATGCCACCGCCGAGGATCAGGCGGGATCCAGTCCGGGGCGGCTTGGAACTCTTGGTCAGACAGGCCCAGGTTTCCTCCTCGCCGACCAGCCGACGCACCAGAAAAACCTCGATTTTCCCTCCGGACTCCTTGTTCCCCAGGAGCCGGGCCGGGATGACCCGTGTATCGTTAACGACTAGGACATCGCCTTCGACGAAAAGGTCGAGAATCTCGGGAAAATCTCCCGTCCGGATCGCCCCTCCCCGGCGAGACAGGGTCATCAGCCGGGCGTCCTCGCGGGACGGTGGAGGTGTCTGGGCGATTTGTTCTTCGGGAAGTTCGAAATGGAAGTCATCAAGTCGCATGGCGGATACGTCCATCGACCTTTCCTCCCCCGAAACACAGGGTCTAACACAACCACATATGGGGGGGAAAGTCAATTATTTTCGGCAACCTAGCCGATAGTCAGGTAGACCAGAAAAAGGCCCGCCAGCATGAGAGAAAGACCCAAAAAACGAAGGACATACTCCGGGGTGGTCGCCGCCTGAAGCAAAAGCCTTTTGACTCCCCGAGGGGAGAGGAACCAGGGGACCCCCTCGACAATCATAACCACCCCGATAACTGTCAGAAAAAATTCCATAGGCTTTTTGGATACCCCAGGCGCGCCCCGTCAACGAGGGCAAAGAGGAGCGCATCTTAAACCCTACCCAGGGGACTGTCAAGCCGAAGGAACAGCCTTGAAAGCGTCCCCGAAGGTATAGCTTTTGCCCTCCGTTCCAAGGGTGAGGAGTTGCCTTGAGGGATAACAGGATGGGCTCATTTCCATTGACACCCCGGCCCGCAGACAGCTAAATTACTCGATGTCTCCGCTAATACTGAACTCAGGGCATGAATGAATTCGCTCAAAATCAAAATCCTGGGTCTGACCGCAGTCCTCCTCGTCCTCACCCTCGGCCTTTCCGCGTGGCAAAACCTTCATAGCCAAAAATCCGCCCTCTCCCAGGTCATCACCCAGGACTCCCAACTCCTGGGGGAGACCGTCCGCAATGTCATCATCGCCCACATGACCAACGGACAGAGCATAGAGGTGCCCACGATCCTGGAGAAAATCCACAAAGAACCGGCTTTCGAAACTGTGCGCATCTTCGATGAGACCGGCCGGATCCTCATCTCCGCGCAACCGGAAGAGATCGGCGACTCCGTGCCGACGGCTGAATTCCTCGGGTTCCGATCCGGAAAACCCTTTATCTCCAAAAAGATCATGGGAAAGGAATACCACGTCACCCTGCTTCCCATCCACAACACGCAGGCGTGCCACAGCTGTCACGAACCTGCCCGCCAGGTGCTCGGCGTTCTCAATATGCACCTCTCTATGAGCGCCCTCGATCCCCTGCGGGACGAAAGCCGCTCGGCAGCGCTGACATCCTCAGCCGTCATGCTCCTGGTTCTGATGCTCTCCATCACGCTGTTCATCCTCGTCTACGTGGACCTTCCCATCCGCAAACTGGTGGCGGGAATGCAGCATCTGGAACAGGGGGATTTCGAGCATGCGACCACGGCCATTGACAGCTCCGCAGAGATGTCCCTCCTCTCCTCAAAATTCAACCAGATGGTGGACCGCCTCAAGAGCCTTATCGAGACCAAGCTCCGCCAGGAAAAGGAAATCACCGTCTCCCAGGAGAAGCTCGCCTACCACGAAGAGATCCACAACATGAACCTCACCCTGGAAGAGCGCCTCCGGGAGATCGAATATCTTAATACCACCCTCGAGAGCCGAATCGAGGAGATCGAGAGCGCCAACCTCAAGATCGCCGACCTGGCCGGAGACCTGGAGGCCAAAAACACCACCCTTCGACAGGCGGTCACCCGCTTGTCGGCCCTCAACGAGATGGGTTTGACCATTAACTCGGCCCGGGAGTTGGAAACCCTCTTCCCCCTCCTGATCAAAAAAACCCTGGAAACCCTCCAGGCCCAAGCTGGCTATATCCTTCTGTTGGGCCAAAACCCGAAAGAACTCCGCCTCGTCAACGCCGTCGGCCTGCCCGAGAGGCAAAACCCCGGAGCCCATCTCCCTCCGAGGGCTGTCAACATATCCCACCGGGTGATCGAGGACCGGAAGCCCTTGCTGATCACCAGCGACGACCAACTCCAGGACGCCGCTGACGGCCCCTTCGGCTTCACCAACGAAACAGTCATCTGTGCGCCCCTGGTCATCAAGGCTGAGGTGATCGGCACCATCACCATCACCAACAAGACGGACATGTCTTCCTTCACCAACGAGGACCTGGACCTTCTTTCGACCATTTCCAACCAGGCCAGCGTGGCCATTTACAACGTCCGTCTCTACCGGGAACAGCAGAACACATACCTGAACACAGTACAGGCCCTCGTTTCGGCCATCGAGGCGAGCGACGCCTACACCAGCGGCCACTCCGAACGGGTCACCCGCTACAGCCTCGCCCTCGCCCGTCACCTCGGCATGCGGCAGGCCGCCCTGCGCCGCCTGGAACAAGCCGCCATTCTCCACGACGTCGGTAAGATCGGCATCGCCATAGAACTGCTACATAAAAAGGGCGTTCTCTCCGAGGAAGACGTTGGCCTGTTGCAGCAGCACCCGGTCATCGGGGTCCGCATCCTGGAGCCGATCGAGTTCCTGGACGGAGTTCGGGATATCATCGCCCAACATCACGAACGTTACGACGGCGCCGGCTATCCCTACGGCCTCCGGGGGGAAGAGTTGCTCATCGAGGCGCGCATTCTCGCCGTGGCCGACACCTATGACGCCATGACCTCCGACCGCCCCTATCGCAGCGCCCTCTCCCACCAAACCGCCCTCCTTGAGATCGAGAGCCAAGCCTGGGCACAGTTTGACCCCAGGGTGGCCAAGTCCTTCATCGACCTCTTCCGGGACACAGGCATGCCGAAGACGAGTCCCCACGCCTGATCCCCTCCCGACGCGCTCGCAGCCTCCCCCACCCACCCGTCCCCGGACAGATTCGTCCGGGATTGCCACATCGAAGCGGGCCGAAAGGCGAAGACACGGCCCTCCGCCCCTTCGCTTAATGAGAGGCAAGGCCGGGTAT
This sequence comes from Desulfuromonas sp., assembly GCF_002868845.1. Taxonomy (NCBI): domain Bacteria; kingdom Pseudomonadati; phylum Thermodesulfobacteriota; class Desulfuromonadia; order Desulfuromonadales; family Desulfuromonadaceae; genus Desulfuromonas; species Desulfuromonas sp. The sequence continues at coordinate 83,161 of NZ_PKUB01000018.1, read as the reverse complement.
CGGAAAAAAAACCGGGCCAAGCCTTTCGACCTTGCCCGGAGAGAAAAACCAAATATTTTGGACCCATGCTTGCCCGGTTTGTACAAGCGAACCGGGTGCGGGTGCAGCCCTAAAGGGGGCGACCCGCGCCGCATTCCATGTCTCGGCCCTTCACGACACGAGTTCGTACTCGCCCGTCCGGCAGTTCTAGGGGAAAAGAGGGACAGCGGTCAAACCGGTATCCTCCTCGATGCCAAGCATGAGGTTCATGTTCTGCACCGCCTGGCCGGCAGCGCCCTTGACCAGGTTATCGATGGCGGACACCACAATCGCCCTTCCGGTCCGGGGGTCGCTCACCACCCCGACGTCGCAGTAGTTCCCCCCTTTGACAAAGGCCACATTAGGCAGACTCCCCACCGGATGCACGCGAACGAAAGGCTCGCCGCGATAGTGGTCCTGGTACAGTTCCACGAGGTCCGCGGTCTGCGCCGGTGCGCTGAGAGTCGCGTAGCAGGTGGAGAGAATGCCACGATTGACCGGAAGCAGGTGGGGGGTGAAGGTGACCGTCACATCACGGCCGGCGAGCTCCCCCAGGGTCTGTTCGATTTCCGGCGTGTGCCGATGCGCGGCGACCCCGTAGGCCTTAAATCCCTCGTTGACCTCGCAGAACAAGCTCCCCGTCTTAGCGCCCCGCCCCGCTCCGCTGGCACCCGATTTGCTGTCGATGACAAGGCTGTCGAGGACGATGCGTTTTCCCAGGAGCAGAGGCGCCAGCCCCAGGGCGACGCTGGTAGGATAACAACCGGGGTTCGCCACAAGGCGGGCAGCCCCGATCTTCTCCCTGTAGAGTTCCGGAAGGCCGTACACCGCTTCTTCCAGCAGGTGGGGGCTGCTGTGAACCTGATACCAGGCTTCGTAGAGCGAGCGGTCCTTCAAGCGATAGTCCGCCGAAAGGTCGACGACCTTCTTGCCGGCGGCCAACAAGTCAGGGACGACCTCCATGGCGGTCTTGTGGGGCAGAGCGGTAAATACGAAATCGGCCCGGTCGGCGATCTCCTCAGTTGAAACCGGCTCGCAGACCAGTTCGGCCCGATCGCGCAGGCTGGGGAAAACCGCGGCGATCTCCTCCCCGGCGTGTTGCCGCGAGGTGACGCAGGCCAACTCCACCGCGGGATGGTCACAGAGCAGGCGCACGAGCTCAACCCCCGTGTAGCCACTCGCCCCGACAACAGCGACTTTAACCATGGCAACCTCCCAAAAAACGAAAAGGGAAACCCTCGGGTTTCCCTTTTCTCGTAAAGTGCAATGCCGGAAACCGGCATTTCGAACCGATTAACGCTTGGAGAACTGGAAGCTGCGGCGGGCACCGCGGCGACCGTACTTCTTACGTTCCTTGATGCGGCTGTCGCGGGTAATGAACCCGGCCTTCTTAAGAACCGCGCGCAATTCGGGGTCGGCCTCGAGCAGGGCCTTGGTGATGCCGTGCTTGATCGCACCGGCCTGACCCGAGGGGCCGCCGCCCTGAACGTTGACGGAGACGTCGAACTTGCCGACGTTGTCGGTCAGTTCCAGGGGCTGGTTGACCACCATCTTGGACGTTTCCCGGCCGAAGAACTCGTCGAGCGGACGCTTGTTGATGATGATGCTACCGGTTCCCGGACGCATCCAGACGCGGGCAACAGAGGTCTTTTTCTTTCCAGTGGCGTAGAACTTTTCCTCAGCCATTTATATCTCCTCGTTCCCCCTAAAGGGTCTTTTCTTTGGGCTGCTGGGCGGAATGGGGATGTTCGCCGCCTGTGTAAACCTTGAGCTTCTTGAACATCTGCCGTCCCAACTTGTTCTTGGGCAGCATTCCCTTAACCGCCTTCTTGATCAACTCCTCAGGCTTTGCCTGTTGGAGTTTCTCGGCATTGACGCCTTTTATCCCCCCAGGGTAACCGGAATGACGGTAGTACATCTTGTCCGCCATCTTTTTCCCGGTCAACTTAACCTTGTCGGCATTGACAACGACGACGAAATCACCGGTGTCCACACTCGGGGTATAAATAGGCTTGTGCTTGCCTCGCAGAATGCGAGCAATTTCCGTCGCGGCCCTGCCGAGGACCTTGTCCTCCAGGTCGACAACGAACCAATTCCGTTTAACGTCTGCTTCTTTAGCTACTTGGGTACTCATGAATTTCCTCTCTCAGCCGATCTGTGAATGGGTATCGGGGCTCACAGAAGCCGTGAATGTATCGAAAAGGTTTTGCCATGTCAAGAGTTTTTTCCGGACTGACGGCACAGGATCTAACGATCGTCAATCTTCCCCGCGCAGGACCCGGGGGGTCACGCTCAAAACCGGACAGGATGCATGTTGAACCACCCTTTCGGCATTGCTTCCGAGCAGAAGATGGGGAAGACCGGTGCGACCGTGGGTCCCGAGGACAATAAGGTCGAATGACTCATCCTCGGCCAAACGGCAGATCTCCCGAAAGGGCACGCCGGCGGAGACCCGGCACACGATATCGGGCGCGCCTTCCCCTCCCGAGCGGTTCCGCGCCTCCTTTTCAAGGCGTACCAGGGCCTCCTTACGGATTTTCGAAAACCCCTCCTCCGGTCCCCCACCGAGGGATGCGAAGGTCTCCACCTCACCGCTCGGCACCACGTAGAGCAGGGTAAATTCGGCTCCGCCCAACCTCTCCCGGGACAGGGCGAAGTCCAGGATTTGCAGGCTTGACGGGGAAAGATCGATGGGCACCAGCACTTTGAAAGGTCTCATGACTCCCTCCTCCGGTTTCGGATTATACCGCAGGGGAACTATAGAACCTGCGCGGCAATTTTCAACCCTCGATACCGGGCGTCTCGTACCATACCTCCTTCAGGCACAGCCCCTGGGCCGGGGCGGTGCAGCCGGCCCCCTCCCGCCGTCCCTCCCGCAGCAATGTCTCCACATCGCGGACAGAGCGCTTCCCCATTCCGATCTCCACCAAGGTTCCGACCATGATCCGTACCATGTTCTTCAGGAATCCTGAACCTTTCACATCGACGAAGAGGAGGTCGCCATGGGGGAGGATCTCCAGGGAAAAGATCTCCCGAATCGAGGTGCGAGCCTCGCATGATGATGATCGGAAGGCGGCAAAGTCGTGGCGACCGACCATAGACCTGGCCCCCAGGGCCATGGCAGCCACGTCGAGGGCGGAGCGGATGTGCCAACTGGTCCGTTCCCGCAGCGGGGACCGGACAGGTCCCTGGTAAATGATATAACGATACCACTTGCCCCGGGCTGAAAAGCGGGCATGGAACCCTTCGGGGGCGATGGCGGCCTCGGTCACCGCCACATCCCGGGGCAGGAAACGGTTCACCCCTTCGCGATAGGCGGACAACGGAAGTGCCCTCTCGGTCTGGAAGTGGGCTACCATGCCCAGAGCATGCACCCCGGCGTCGGTACGGCCGGAGGAGTGCAGACGCACCGGCTCCCCGACCACCCGGGCCAGGGCATCCTCCACCACCTGCTGAACAGAGAGCCCGTTGGGCTGGATTTGCCAGCCGGCGTAGGCCGTCCCGTCGTATTCCAAGGTCAGGCGAACAGTTGTCATGGGAGCATCGTCCATAGGGCCGCCAGGCCGAAGCCGACGGCAATCAAAAAGAGCCATTCAAAGAGCTTCAATTCGCCCACCGCCCGCAGCCGGGGCAACTCGCCCCCGACATTCTCCCCCGCCGCTTCGGCGCGAGCCAGGGCATCGGCATGGTCCACAAGGCCGAGCACCAGGGGCGCGACGAGTCGCCCGGCAAAACGTCCACGCCCGACGAGGGTCGCGCCCCCCGGGTCGAGACCGGCGGCCCGCCCCTCCTCGGCGACCCTGAGGGCCTCGTCCCGAAGAATGGGAATAAACTGAAGGACCAGCAGAAGGAGTCTCGTGGCCTCCTGAAGGGGAAAACCGATCCGCCGCAACGGCGCGAGAAGGGCCGCGAAGGAGGCGGCCAGCTCCCGGGGCGTCGTCGTCAGGGTCAGCAGAGAGGCGAACACCACGGTCAGACCAAGCTGGGCGCAGACCAGCAGCCCCCTCAGCAGGCCGTCCCTGGAGAGCCAGGCGGTTCCGAACAGGGTATGGCCGGGAGACAGCAGCAGGTGGAGCAGGAGGGTGAAGAGAAAGAGCCAGCGAAAGACCCACAGCCCCCGCCCCCAGACCCGCCAGCCGATGCCCGAAGCGAGCAAACAGGCGAACGCCAGGACGGCCAGAACGGCCACGCGGGAGAAGCTTGTCCCCGAGAAGGAGGCCACCACCAGCAGGGGCACTCCCGCGAGCTTGATCCTCGGATCGAGCCGGTGGAGGAGAGAGTCCCCGTCGAGGTAGCGCCCAAGGGTGAGATGTTCCAATACCGCCATGGCTTATATGCGCAAAAAGGGGGCAGAGCCCCCTTCCCGCAATCGTTCGGTATTATCCGGCAAGGCTACAGGTACTTCTCCGCGAGGATTTCGGCGATCTGCACGGCGTTGGTCGCCGCCCCCTTGCGGACGTTGTCGGCCACGACCCAGAGATTGAGACCGTTGTCCACGGACTCGTCCTCGCGGATGCGCCCCACGTAGGTGAGGTCCTCCCCGGCGGAAGCGACCGGCATGGGGTAGACGCCTTTCGCCGCGTCGTCGAGAACCTCCAGGCTGGGGAAGGCGGCGAACAGTTCACGGGCCTTGACTGCGGTGATCTTCCCTGTCGTCTCCACGTTCACCGACTCGCTGTGACCGTAGAAGACCGGCACCCGCACCGCCGTCGCCGTGACCCTGATGCCATCGTCCCCCAGGATCTTCCTGGTCTCGTTGACCATCTTCATCTCTTCCTTCGTGTAGCCGTTGTCGAGGAAGGCGTCGATCTGGGGCAGACAGTTGAAGCCGATCTGGTGGGGGTAGACCTTGCACTCGATGGGCCGGCCGTTGAGCAGTTCGCCGGACTGGATGCGCAGTTCATCGACGGCCTTCTGGCCGCTGCCCGAAACCGCCTGGTAGGTCGAGACGACCACCCTCTTCACCGGGCTGAAGTCGTGCAGCGCCTTCAGCGGCAGCACCATCTGGATGGTGGAGCAGTTGGGGTTGGCGACGATCCCCTTGTTTCGGAATCGGGCGATCTCCCCGGGATTGACCTCCGGGACCACCAGCGGCACCTCAGGGTCCATGCGCCACGCGCTGGAGTTGTCCACGCAGACCGCCCCGGCGGCCGCCGCGACCGGGCAATACTCCTGACTGAGCTCCCCCCCGGCGGAGAAAAGGGCCAGATCAATTCCCCCGAAGGAATCATTGCCGAGGGCCTCGACAACGATCTCCTCCCCGCGGAATTCGAGAAACGTCCCCTCGGACCGCTCGGAGGCGAGCAGGCGCAGCTCCTTCACGGGGAACTGGCGTTCCTCGAGCACTCGCAGTATTTCGTTGCCAACCGCGCCGGTGGCGCCGACGACGGCCACGCTGAATTCCCTGGACACGTCTATCTCCTCGCCGAAAGCCTCTAAAGCTCGGCTATTTTTCCATCAGGATGCGCAGCATGCGCCGTAGCGGCTCAGCCGCGCCCCACAGCAGCTGATCGCCGCAGGTAAAGGCCGAAAGGTACTGCGGCCCCATCTTCATCTTGCGCACCCTGCCGACGGGAACGGACAGGGTTCCCGAGATGGCGGTCGGGGTGAGTCGGGCCAGGGTGTCGGCCTTGGTGTTGGGGACCAGCTCGACCCAGTCGTTGTCGTTTGCGAGCAGCGCCTCGATCTCGGCGATCGGCACGTCCCGGGTCAGCTTGATCGTCAGCGCCTGACTGTGGCAGCGCATGGCGCCGACCCGCACGCAGATCCCGTCGACGGGGATCGGGCTTGCACCGCCGAGGATCTTGTTGGTCTCGGCGAAGCCCTTCCACTCCTCCCGGCTCTGGCCGTCCTCCACCTCGCGGTCGATCCAGGGCAGCAGGCTGCCGGCCAGGGGAAAGCCGAACTCCTTCGCCGGCAGGGCGTCTCCGCGCAGGGTAGCGGTGACCTTCTGGTCGATGTCGAGGATGGCCGAGGCCGGGTCGGCGAGCAGGCCGGCCACCGAGCCCTCCAGGACGCCCATCTGGGAGAGAAGCTCGCGCATGTTTGGAGCGCCGGCTCCCGAGGCCGCCTGGTAGGTCATGGCGGAGAGCCACTCCACCAGCCCGGCGCGGAACAGCCCGCCGAGAGCCATCAGCATGAGGCTGACGGTGCAGTTGCCGCCGATGAAGTCCTTCTGCCCCTTGGCCAATGCCGCGTCGATGACACCCCGGTTGACCGGGTCAAGGATAATGACGGCGTCGGGCTCCATGCGCAGGGAGCTGGCCGCATCGATCCAGTACCCCTGCCAGCCGGCCTTGCGCAGTTCGGGGTGGACCGACTTTGTGTAGTCGCCCCCCTGGCAGGTGATGATGACGTCGAGCTTCTTGAGCTCGTCCAGGTCCGATGCGTCCTTGAGAGTCCCGGCGTTCATCGGGGCGGGATCCCCGGCCTGGGACGTAGAGAAGAAGACGGGCTCGATACCCGCGAAATCGTCCTCCTCCTGCATGCGCTGCAGGAGGACCGACCCGACCATGCCACGCCAACCGACAAGTCCGACGTTCATTCGAATGTTCCTTTTCTGCGATGGAATAAGAGAAGTCTGAGCGCCGGGCTACAGAGCCGCGACGATCGCGTCGCCCATCTCCTTCGTGTTGACTTTCTTTTCGCCGTCCAATCCCTGATAGATGTCGCCGGTTCGGTAGCCGGCGTTGAGGGTCTTCTCCACGGCGGCATCGACGGCGTCGGCCGCATCGAGCATGCCGAAGGAGTAGCGCAGCATCATCGAGGCAGAGAGGATCTGAGCGATGGGGTTGGCGATTCCCTGGCCTGCGATATCCGGAGCGCTGCCGCCGGAGGGCTCGTACATGCCGAAGCTGCCCTCGGCCAGCGACGCGGAGGGGAGCATGCCGAGGGAGCCGGTGAGCATCGCCGCCTCGTCGGAGATGATGTCGCCGAACATGTTGCCGCAGAGCATCACGTCGAACTGCTTCGGCCAGCGCACCAGCTGCATGGCGGCGTTGTCGACGTACATGTGGGAGAGCTCGACGTCGGGGTATTCCTTGGCGACCCGCTCGACCACCTCGCGCCACAGCACCGAGGTCGAGAGAACGTTGGCCTTGTCGATGGAGCAGACCTTGCTGCCGCGCTTGCGGGCGGCCTCGAAGGCGACGTGGCTGATGCGCTCGACCTCGGCGTCGGAATACTTCATGGTGTCGAAGCCGGTCCTGGCGCCGCCCTCCCCTTCGATCCCCTTCGGCTCGGCGAAGTAGATGCCGCCGGTCAGCTCGCGGACCACGAGGATGTTGAAGCCCCCCTCGATAACCTCTTCTTTCAGGCTGGAGGCGCCGGTCAGGGCGGGGAAGATGATCGCGGGGCGCAGATTGCAGAAGAGACCGAAGATCTTGCGCAGGGGCAGCAGAGCGCCGCGCTCGGGCTGCTCGTCGGGGGGAAGAGACTCCCACTTGGGTCCGCCGACGGAGCCGAACAGAATGGCGTCGGACGCCTTGCAGGTCGCGACGGTCGACTCGGGCAGCGCCTTGCCGTCCTCGTCGATAGCGATGCCGCCGACGTTGGCGAAATTCCGCTCAATCCGGACATCGAATTTCTGCTCCACCGCATCGAGAACCTTGAGGGCCTCGTCCATCACCTCGGGGCCGATGCCGTCACCCGGCAGAACGGCAATCTTGAACTGCTGCGCCATGTCTGATCGTCTCCTTTTATTGTGAAAAAAATCGATTTCAGGCGGGGAAAACACTAGAAAAACCACGAGTTTTCAAAACGGAAGTCACTATAGGAAGGGAGCAATGGTTTGTCAAATATTTTTTAGCGGGGAACGCCCCGACTGACAGCAACTGGGGCACTTCTGACCCACGGGGCGAGCCGGGCCGTACACGGCCGGTTTTCTACTCCCCGACCAGAAAAATCGTTGTCCCTGAAGGGCCCACTGGCCGGCAGAATCAGTGCAGCCCGTTCTCGTCGTAGGGAAAGGACTTCTCCACGTCCCGGCTCATCAGCTCTTTCATGCGCAGGACGGCATTGTGGCTGGCTTCGGCCCGCTGCAGCAGTTCGTTCTGCAGCGGCATGGGGAGCGCCCGGTAAAAGCGCACCAGATCCTGCTCCTCACGGCTCAGCGGTCCTAGCAGTTTTCTCAACATAGTTGGCTCCATGGGGACTCTGCATCGTTCGTTCGTGGGATTATAAGTCTACCTCAAAAGGACCCATTTTCACTCGAAAGAGTGAAATTATCGCCCCTCCTTATGCCTGCTGACAAAAGAGGAAGGCCCTCTTCTCCAGGGCGAGGGCCTTCGCTACTTCGGTGCCGGAAAGGTATCGACCCCTCTCCTACTCTGTCACCAGTTCCAGTTCGAATTCGACATCGTCGAGTTCGGCAACGAGGGGATCGAGGGCAACCACGTTTGTGGGGACGAAATCCTCGGCCGCAACCTCGTCCCCAAGTACCAGGTCGAGATCGATCGTCACCAGCTCCCCCGAGCCTAACCCCTCGAAACTGAGGAAGGTCAGATTGAGGGTCCCGGCGGCCATGTCCCAGAAGGCCCCCCAGCCCCAATCGGGGTCGATCCCCTCAGCGAGGAGGGTGACGTCGGCCTCCCCTTCTGCATCCAAAGCGACGAAGGCCTCTTCCGGAATCACCAGGTTGAGCTGCAGGGCGCCGATGCTCCCGGCCGGAAGGTCCCCCCCGACGAAGAGGGTCAGGGTCGCCGGGGTGCGTCCCACGGAGGCCAGTCCGGTGCCGGCCGTTCCCGCTAGGCCGGTGGCGTTGTCCGGGTTCTCCGGGTCGAGCAGGGCCGCCGCGGCCGCGTCGAAGGCAGCCAGGGTCGCGGCGCTCAGGACCCCGTCGACTGCCAGTTCATCGGCCAACTCGGCGAGCAGAGCGTCGAAGTCCAGGTTCCAGTCGAAAGCGAGCCGGGAGAGGGTCGCCAGGGTCAGGGCGTAGTCGACCTCGGCGTCACTGGCACCGGCCAGGGCGGCGGAGACGGGTGCGACCGGCGCCGTCGTCTCGGCCTCGAAGCCGAAGACCTCTTCGAGCTGATCGTAGGCGGCGGCGATCGTCTCGAGGGAGAGGCCTGCGGCCTCGGCGACCTGCACCGCCAGCTCGGTCAGTCCGCTCACGTGCAGGGTCACAACCCCGCTGGCCGCCGAGTGGACCGCTCGCAGTGAGGCGTCCGCCGGGATGCTCAATGTCTCGCCGCTCCCCTCGTCGAGGTAGCTGCCGCCGGTCGCCTCGGCAAGGACCGGACCCTCGTACTCGCCGAGATCGGCGAGGTATGCGCCGCTACCGTCAGTGGTCGCCTCGGCGAGCAGCTCGCCCTTCACTCCCACCTCGTCAAGGGCGTAGATGGCCACGGCCGCACCAGCCACCGGGCCCTTGGAGACGGTGCCGCCTACCTCGGTGAGAGAGCCGGAGCCATCCCCTCCCCCGCCGCCACCGCCGCAGGCGGTCAGCAGGCCGAAGCCGAGTAGGAGCAGGAGGGTCGCGATCTGTTTCAGTCCTCTGTTTCTCATCTGGTGTATTCCTTTTCGCATCGTTCAACGGGGACGCCCCCGTGATCCTGTTGTGTTTTCCGCCCCGGCTCACGGGGCGGAGCGAACGAAGGGGTCCCCTTAACCACCTGACCCGGAGTTGAGGTGATTGATGATCATCAGGGCGTCAATGGCGGTGATGTAACCGTCGTGGTTGACATCCCCTGCGGCAAACGCCTTCGGGGTCGGAGAGGATCCGTTATTGTTGAGGAAGTTGATCACGAGCAGCACGTCCAGCGGGGTGACCTTTCCGTCCCCGTTGACGTCCATGAGGATCGGCGGGTCGTAGATGACGTTGCGCACCGCGCTGACGGTCTCTCCCGAGGCGTCCGTGGCGGTAACGATCACGGAGAAGGTTCCGGCCTTCGGGAAGGTCAACTCCTGTTCGAAGGCGCCGCTCTCGCTGAGTTTCGGGGAATGGGTCGTCTCGCCGACGGTGACTGTCACCTTCTCCGGGTCGGAACTATTCACGGTCCCCTTCAGGGTCATGCTCTTGCGGTAGACCGCTCCGTCCTTGGCCGGGTCGGTGATCGCCAGGCTGAGCTGCTTTTCGCCCAGGGTGACCGAACGCTTGGCGCTGCTCGTCTTGCCCTTGGCTTGGGCGGCCACGGAGATGGTGTTCATGCCGGGCTGCAGGGTGACAGTCGCGGAGAACTTGTCCCCGACCCTCACGGCCTGCTCGGCGTCCCCGCCGTTGAGTGCGACGGTCACGGTCGCGCCCTCATCGGCGCTTCCGCTCACCGTGACCAGCTCCCTGTCGACCACGCTGCCATCGGCCGGAGCGGTAACGGTCAGTTGGGGGGCCTTGGCGTCCCGGGTCACGCTGAAGGTCTGGCTCGCCTGTCGCCCGACCTGATCGGTGGCCAGGGCGGTGACGCTGTTGGCCCCCTCCTCGAGGGCGACCGCGGCGCTGAAGCTGCCGTCGGAGCCGAGGAGAACCTCCTGCTCGTTGACGGTCAGGCCCTTCACGCCGACATCGTCGGTGACGGTGCCGGAGACGTTGAGGACCTCTTCGGCGGTGACGCTGCCATCGGCCAGGGTGGACAGGACGATGACCGGCGCCTCAAGGTCGATGGTGAAGGCCGCCTCGGCCGTCGCGCTGCGGTTGCCGTCGGCGTCCTCGGCAGCGAAGCGCAGGGTCAGGCTCTCCTCGATATGGATGGCGCCGCCGTCATAGGGAGTCGCCGGGGCGCCCCCGTCGAGGCTGTAGGTGATGGTCGGGTTGGCATCCTCGTTGTCCTCGGCCGACAGGATCACGCTCACATCGTCCTTGAAGAGCCCGCCTGCCGGGTCGGCAGTGACCGTCGGGGCGGTGCCGTCGGTGACGATGAGGGTGACGGCGAAGAATTCGCTGGCGGTAGTGCCGTCGTGGACCGCCACCGGGACTGTCAGGGTTCCTTTGGCGCCGGCTGCGGCGGTCACGGTCGTGCCGTTGACGCTGTAGCGCAGGCCGTCGCGCACCCCGAGGGTGAAGGCAGTGTCGTCGGGGTCCGTCACAAGCAGGTCGGTGACGGCCAGGGTGAGGCTGCCCCCTTGGGCGACGCTGAGTTCGAAGGCCTGCCCGGTGATCACCGGCCGGTCGTTGACCGCGGTGACGGTGACGCTCACCGTGGCGCTGTCGGTCGCCTTCCCGTCGCTGACGGTGTAGGAGAAGCTGTCCGGGCCGTTATAGTTTGCAACAGGGGCGTAGGTAACGGTTCCGTCCTGACCCATGCTGACACTGCCGTGGGCCGCCTTGGAAACACTCGCCACGGTCAGAACGGCGCTGTCCACGTCGCCGTCGTTACCCAGGGGCGAGAAGGTCACGCTGTTGTCCTCCCTGGTGGAGACCGTGTCGTCCCCAGCGACCGGCGGGTCGTTGACGTTGATCACGGTAATGACGAAGGTGTCGGAGACCGTGGCGCCCTCCCCGTCGGTGGCGGTCACCTTGACCTCCAGGATGGCGACGTCGTCGTTTGTAGGGGTGCCGGTAAAGGTGTTCTGTTCGAAGGCCAGCCACGCCGGCAGCGCTGAACCGTCGGCCAGGGTGGCGTCCAGTATCAGGGTGTCTCCTTCGTCCACGTCGGCAAAGGACCCGGCCGGCACGGTGAAGACAAAGGGCTCGTCCTCGGTCGCCGGCAGGTCAGGGATTTCCGTCTCCACGGTCGGGGCGTCGTTGACATTCGCCACGGTAATCTCGAAGGTATCGGAAACCGAAGCGCTGTTGCCGTCGGTGGCGGTCACCTTGACCTCCAGGATGCCGACGTCGTCGTTTGTAGGGGTGCCGGTAAAGGTGTTCTGTTCGAAAGCCAGCCACGCCGGCAGCGCCGAACCGTCGGCCAGGGTGGCCACCAGGGTCAGGCTGTCGCCTTCGTCCTCGTCGGCGAAGGTCCCCTCCGGCACGGCGAAGGCGAAAGGCTCGTCCTCGGTCGCCGGTTGGTCGGCGATCGGTGTCGCCACGATGGGGGCGTCGTTGACGTTGGCCACGGTGATCACGAAGGTGTCGGAGACCGAGGCATTGCTGCCGTCGGTGGCACTCACCTTCACCTCCAGGGCCCCGACATCGTCGTTGGTCGGGGTACCGCTAAAGGTGCCGTTAGCGAAACCAAGCCACGCAGGCAGCGCCGAGCCGTCGGCCAGGGCAGAGTTCAGGGTCAGGGTATCGCCTTCGTCATCGTCTGCGAAGGTCCCGGCGGGCACGATGAAGGAGAAACGCTCATCCTCGATGGCCGGCATGTCGGGAATCGGCGCCGCCACGGTCGGGGCATCGTTGACGTTCGCCACGGTAATCTCGAAGGTATCGGAAACCGAAGCGCTGTTGCCGTCGGTGGCGGTCACCTTGACCGCCAGGATGCCGACGTCGTCGTTGGCCGGGGTGCCGCTGAAGGTGTTCTGCTCGAAAGCGAGCCACGCCGGCAGCGCCCCGCCATCGGCCAGGGTGGCGCTCAAGGTCAGGCTGTCACCGGCGTCCACGTCGGCGAAGGTCCCCTGCGGAACGGCGAAGTTAAACTTCTCGTCTTCGTTCGCCGGCTGGTCGGAGATCGGCATGGCCACGGTCGGGGCGTCATTGACGTTGGCCACGGTGATCTTGAAGGTATCGGAGACCGAGGCGCTGCGGCCGTCAGTGCCGGTCACCTTGATCTCCAGAACCCCGACCTCGTCGTTGCCCGGGGTGCCGCTGAAGGCGTCGTGAGCGAAACCGAGCCACGCCGGCAGTGCCCCGCCATCGGCCAGGGTTGCGCTCAGGGTCAGGCTGTCCCCGGCGTCCTCGTCGGCGAAGGTCCCTTGCGGAACCGCGAAATGGAACTTCTGGTCCTCGACCGCAGGCTGGTCGGGGATCTCCGTTTCGAGGGTCGGGGCCTCGTTGACGTTGGTCACGGTGACGCTCAGGACGGCCTTGCTCTGGTTGCCGGCAAGGTCGGAGGCGACGACGGTGATGTCGTGGCTCGTGCTCGTCTCGTAGTCGAGCTTGTTATCGTCGACGACGGTGACCGAACCGGCAGAGTCGATGGCGAAGCGCCCATCGGCGTCGTCCGCGAGGGAGAAGCCCAAGGCCTCTTTGGCGGTCACGGTGCCGACAGCCGTTCCCTTGGCCGCGTTCTCGGCGACGCTGAGAGCCCCGGCGGGCTGCTCCGGCGAGGTCGTGTCGATGGTCACGCTGATCGACTTCGACTCGTTGCTCCCATTGCCTGCGGTGTCGACGGCGGTGGCGTAAACCGCGTAGTCGCCGCCGGCCTGCTCGGAAAGAGTCAGGGTCCATTCCCCGTCGCCGTCGGCGACGGTCGTGGGCTGCAGCTTGAACGGAACGGGACCGCCATGCTGGATGGGGGCATTGTTTGCCTGAAGCACGAAATGGACAGACACCGTGGCACCCGGTTCGGCGGTGCCGCTGAAGGTGGGGGTGTTGTCGGCGGTCACGTCGTCAGCGTTCGAAGCGCCGGTGTCGCTATCCTGCACCAGGTCGGGGACCGAAGGGGCATCGGGAGCAACGGTGTCTTTTGTCGCCGTGTCGGTGACCGGGGCGGCGACATTGTCCGCCTTGTCGGAGAGGGTCACGCTTAGGGTCAGAGTGCCGTCGGCCAATTGGGACACGTCGATCCCCTTTATGGTCTCGGTGGCTCCCTGGACCGTGCCCTTCCCGCTAACGACCGGAGCAGGGGCGTTGGCTAGATGGGCCGGGGTTTTGTTCGAACTGCCGCCGGAGGTGACCGTATAGCTGTAGATAGCGCCCACCTCGGCGCTGCTGAAGGTGAAAGACATCATCGTGGAGTTGCCGGCGTTGATCGTCTGCTGGTCGATCGCCACCGAGTGCTGGCCGGGCGCGGAGGCGTCCTTTTCGACCTGGCCGGTATACGGCTTGCTCTTGTTGCCGAACTTGTCCGCCAGGGTGACGGTCAGGGTCAGGGTGCCATCGGGAAGGCCGCTCACGTCGACCTGAGCGACCTTCTGCGGGGACATCGACACCGTGCCGCTGCCGAAGACGTCGCCGCAGGCCGGTTGGGGTTGGTGGGTGCTGGTCAGCGCGTTGTTCCCGCAGCCGCTGGATGTCATGGTGTAGTCGAAGCTGGCCCCCACCTCAGCCCCGCTGAGGGTGAAGCTCAGGGCGCGGCTCGTGGCCGCGTTGATCAGCTGCTGGTCGATGGTGACCCCTTTCATGCCCGGGGCACTGGCGTCCTTGATGACTTCGGTGACGGCCTTCTTGCTCACGTTGCCGGCCGCATCGGCCAGGATCACGACCAGGGTCAGGGTGCCGTCGCTCAGACCGCTCACGTCGATGGAACCGAGTGTTTGGTCGGCGCTTTTCAAAGGGCCCTTTCCAATTACCGGTTTTCCGCCTTTGTCAGATTCAACCGTATATACATAGGTCGTGTCGACCTCGGCCCCGCCAAAGGTGAAACTCATCGCCTTGGCGTTGGCAGCGTTGATGCGCTCCTGATCGATCGCCACGGAGAAAACGCCCGGGGCGACGGTGTCCTTGATCGCCGTGTCGGTGACCGGGTCGGCGCTGTTGCCCGCCTTGTCGGTCAGGGTCCCGCTCAGGGTCAGGGTGCCGTCGGCCAGGCCGCTCACGTCGATCGACCCGACCTGAAGAGTCCCCGAGGTCACAGTGCCGGCGCCGCTGACCTGGCAGTTCGGCAGGCCTTCGAGGGGAAGGCTGGATTGGACGTTGCTGCCGCAGTCGCCGGAGGTGATGGTGTAGCTGTAGTCGGCCTCCACCTCGGCGGCGCCGAGGGTGAAGCTGACCGCGGCGGCGCCGGCGGCGTTGATGTAATCGCTGTCGAAAGTCGCGCTCTGGATCGCCGGCGCGGCGTTGTCCACGAATACGGTGGCGCTCGGGCCGGCGGCCGCAGCGCTGTTGCCGGCCGCGTCGGCCGCGGTGTCGGCGGCGAGGCTGATCCCGAGGGTGCCGCTTCCGGTAACGGAGGTGATCTTCACGGTTCGGCTCTGTGTACCTGTGCCGGAGACCTCGACGGAGCCGCTGGCCGTCCCCGTGGTGGACAGGGTGACGTCGCCGGCGGCCAGCGAGACGCTGTCGGCCCCTGCGTAGGTGACGGTGTAGCTGACCGGCCCGCCACGGGTGAGCTGAACGTCGGGCGCACCGATGCTCGCCGTCGGGGCCTTGGTGTCGATGGTGAAGGTCGAAATGGCGAGGGCCTCGCTGGAATTGTTCGCAGCGTCGGTGACCTTCAAGGTGCAGTCGTCGTAGCTCCCGTCGGCCAAGGCGCTGTGGTTATCGGGTTTGGTCAGGGTGACGGTAACGTTCCCCGCGGCAACGGAGGTGCTGCTGCTGGTGCCGCAGCTGCCGCCGACGGCGAGGGTGCCGGCCTCGTCGGTGCTGAAGGTGTACGAAGGGGTGGTGTTCTTTGTCGGGGTGTCCACCTTGGTCACCTCGGCCAGGGTCGGGGCGGTGGAGTCGGCCGGTTTGTAGCCGAAGTCGGCGACGTTGGAATCCTCACCGGAGGCCAGGGTCACGGCCAGGGGGTCGTTGTCGGTAGTCACATTGTAGCCGTCGAGGACGCCCTCGGTGTCGGTAACGTCGACGACGTATTTGCCGGCGGGGAGATTGGTAAAGTCGTAGGCCCCGCCGACGGCGGTGGTCGCAGTATCCACGGCAGATTCTCCGCCGTCAATTCGCCCGTTTTCGTTGGCATCAGCGATGAGGTCTATCGTGACGCCGTCGATGCCGGTTTCGCCGCCGTCCCGCGCTCCGTTGCCGTTCGAGTCGTTCCAGACGAGGTCGCCGATGGAGGCGCTGCCCACGAGGACCCCGGAGGTGTCGCCGACGCTGTTCAGGGTCAGATCGGCGGCGTTGCCGGCCCCATCCACGATGGAGCCGTGGTTCAGGGCGAGGGCCCCTACGGAGATGCCGTCCCCGTCGTCGTCGCCGTCCTGCACCGTGTACCGGTAGACCACCGAGGCACCTTCGCTCGACAGGTAAGACGCCTCCTTGGAAATGCTGCCCACGGTCAGCCCGAGTTTCGAGGCCGTCCCGCTAACGGTGACCGGCTCGCCGAAGGTGACGGTGAAGTCGAGGGTGTCGAAGACGCCGTAGGTGCCGGCGGCGGGGACGCTGACCGAGGAAACGGTGGGCTTGACGCCGTCGATCACGATCGCCTTGCCGGCCCCGAGGGAGCCCGAGGCCCCCGGGGAGGCAAGGGTCAGGACCGCGTCGATGTTGCCTTCCCCCCTGATGGTGCCGGCGTTGAGGGCGAGGGCGGCGGTTCCGGTGTAGTCGAGATCAACACTGGCGTGGCCCGCCGCAACGGTGTAATTGAAGGTCAGGGTGTTCGCCCCCGAGCCGGAGGCGTAGTTCACGACCGCGTCGGTGGCGCCGGTCTCCAGGGTCAGCTGGGGCGCCCCGGTCACGGTGACCGCCTGGTCGAAGGTGACGGTCACCGCCACCGTGTCGCCGGCCTTATAGGTGCCGTCGGCAGTCGTCGAGGAGACCCCGGTGATCTTCGGGGCGGAGACGACGTCAAGGGTCATGGTATAGGTGGCGACGCTGTCGTCGGTGCCGTCGTTGACCTTGAAGGTGAAGGAGGAGTCGGTGCTCCCGCTCGGGGTGTATCTCAGGCTGCCGGCGGCGAGTTCCTCCTTGGTGACTGTCGCGCCATTGGTAAGGGTTCTCTCCCTCCCACCTTCAGCGGGTATCACCAAAGTCCCTGCAGCCGGCACGGTGACGATGGTCACCTTGGCCAGGGGGTCGCCGTCGGCGTCTTGGTACCCGAAATGGGACGCATTGAAGCCAAAGCCCTCCCCCGCGAGGGGGTAGACGGTGTTGTTGGCGGCCGTCGGGGGGGCGTTGAGATTTACTACGCCTTGCGTGACGACATTATCGATTTCCGGGTACATCCACCCATTGCCGGCTCCCGAAATTTCAAATTCCAAACGATCGACATTCTGGTTGATCGTCAAAGTGGAATAAGCGGTTTGTGTGTACGTGATTGTGGTCGAGTAGACCACGCTGCCTTGGTAAGAGACCCGCAGTGTAAAGTTATTCCCGGTACCCAGATAAGAGCGAATCTGAAGGCTCTGAATGTAGGCCGCTGCCGGGGGGGCAAGGTTGATGATAGGGGAGTTTGTGGGGGCAGAGATAGCACCATCCCACCACCCAAAACGATCACCCGTCCAGCCCTCCTTATCGGAGTCGAAGGTATAGGTCGTGGTGGATGCAACCAGGGTGTGGGAATAACGGCTCAGACCAGCGAGCACCTCACTCGTGACCCTGCCGGTGGAGAATTCCAGTACGCTATCGCCCCCCCCGTCCCGGGATCCGGTGATGTCGGTCGAAGCCGCGACGGTTGCACCGGTCGCCTCGGCCAGTGCCGAGACAAAGGACGCACCGCGCGCGCCCCTCGCCACGTTGCAGCCATAGAGCAGAATCTCGGCGTCCCCGCCTAAGGCACGGCCAACAGCCTCCAGCGCGGCAGAGTGTCCAAAGAGGTTCTTTTCGGTCAGGGTTTCTGTCCCCAGGTGGATGCCCCCTTCCGAACCGTGGGTGACGAGGTGAAGGGTGCGGATGCCGCTTTTCCCCTCCAGGATCTTCGCGACCTGCTCAAGACCTGGTAGGGTCGGATTGAGGATGAAATACTCTTTTCCAGGGGCCCTTCCTTCTACCAGACTCGGGTAGTCGGCGACGTCCCCCTCGATAAAAACCAGCTCCCTCGGCCCCTCTTCCGACCGGCCCGCGCTCGTGTTTAGGTCAAGCTGTGCCGTCGCCGCCCCGTACCGTTCATGGCCAGCGACCACGGAGTTATTGCTTCCCGGGTTTGCATCGACCCCGGATGTTCCGTAGGTCCGGTCGCAAAGCAAAGACGCGCTTGCATCAGCGGCAGTAAAAACGGAGCCCGACAGAATCATCAAGAAGACAACGCAAGTTCGCATCCAATAGTGCATGGGATTTCTCATGGTTTGGGGCACGGCTTTACCCCCCGTGGGATTACACCGCGAGGGATACTCAGACGATGTCAGGTATTTTATAAAGGACAAAAAACCGACCATCTTGAACGTCTGAAAAATATGCGACTCGAAAAAAAACCCGCCTTCGAATCCGAAGGCGGGTAGAGATACTCCCTGGCAAAAGCGGGGCAATCGACTCTCTTCGGCAGCCCGGCCGTCCCTTTCGGGACCCGTGGCATTGCGTCGCCGGGTTGCCCCGGTTTTGCTCTTATCGGAGGTATGTGGTTTATTCTTTAACGGTGTTTTAGCGCCCAATCTAAAACTAAAAAAGCCTCGATAATACTTACATTCTTCTAACACTTCCCAATTTTTGGGCGCGCCAAACCGCGTCCCCTTCGGCCAAACCCTACGACAACCCGACGGTCCCACCCCTTCCCTTCGGCCCCGTAATTCCGGCGGTGGGGAAAATCGAACCCTCTCCCCCGACCTCGGTCGGAAAGGGAGAAAAAAACGGGGGCCGGACATGGCGTCCGGCCCCCGCTTCGGTCTTCCCTGCGATCTGCCGCCGGCTAGTAACGCGCGTCGGCGAACTCCACCCAGCCGCCGGCTTCCACCAGGGCCTTGTCGAAAGGGGTGATTTCGAAAGCGAAGCTCTCCGTCTTGCCGCCGGCCTTGGCGACGACGGCCTGCTTCTCCAGATCGACGGCGATCTCCACCTCCCCTGCCCCCTCCAGAGCAAAGAGCCGGTCGAGGTCGTCTTTCGGCAGCTCGATGGCGAGCATGCCGCCGTTGAAAGTGTTCTGGCGGAAGATGCGGGCGTAGCTCTGGGCGATGATGGTATGCACCCCGTTGACCTCGAAGACCCAGGGAGCGTGCTCGCGGGAGGAGCCGCAGCCGAAATTCTCGCGGCTGACGACCACCCGGGCGTTCTTCAGTTTCTCCCCCTTGGGATCGAAGCCTTCGAGCTTGAGATCCTCGAGCATGTAGGGCTGAAGGGCCTCCTTGGTCACCTCGGTGAGGTACTTGGCGGGAATGATCTCGTCGGTGTTGATGTCGGACCGGTCGAGGAAGATCGCCGGGCCGCCGAAGGTTTTTTTCATCTGAAACTCCTTTGCAAAATCCGATCTCACGCCCGCTCGCGGCGCTCGCTCAAGCCGCAAAATCGCCAAGCAAACAAAAGCGAACCGCATTTTTTTCGGCGTTGCGTGAGACGGCCTTTTTAGATTTTTCGAGCGTCGGCGATAACCCCGGCGACGGCCGAGGCGGCGGCGGTGGCGGGGCTCATCAGGTGAACCATCCCCCCCTTGCCCATGCGGCCGTTGAAGTTGCGGTTGCTGGTGGAGGCGCAGACCTCCCCTTCGGCCATGACGCCGTTGCTCATGCCGAGGCAGGCGCCGCAGGTCGGGTTGGTGACGCAGAAGCCGGCGTCCATGAAGACCTGGATGATCCCCTCTGCAAGAGCGTCGTTGAAGATCTTGGGAGTGGCCGGCGAAACGATGCCGCGCACGCTGTCCGCGATGACCTTGCCCTTCAGCACTTCGGCGGCGACCCGCAGGTCTTCGATGCGGCCGTTAGTGCAGGTGCCGATATAAACCTGGTCGACGGGGGTGCCGGCCATCTCGCCGACGGGCTTGACGCAGTCGGGCTTGAAGCCGTAGGTCACCATCGGCTCGATGACGCTGACGTCCAGGTCGAGCACTTTCTCGTAGGCGGCGTCGGCATCCGAGTGCCATTTCTGGAAGTCGGCCAGGGCGGCTTCCCTGCTGTCGTACTCGCCCTCGATAAAGGGCCACAGGTAATCGACGGTGACGCTGTCGGGCAGGCAGATGCCGCTGGTGCCGCCGGCCTCAATGGCCATGTTGCACAGGGTCATCCGCGCCTCCATGCTCATGGCATCGACGACCTCGCCGCGGAACTCGATGACCCGGTCTGTGGCGCCGTTGACCCCTAGCTGGCCGATGACGTAGAGGATCACGTCCTTGGCGTAGACTCCCTCGGGCAGCGAGCCGTTCAGGTTGACCCGGATAGTGGCCGGTTCGCGAAAGGCGCAGACCCCCTTGAGAATTCCGACCTCGAGATCGGTGGTGCCGATGCCTGCGGCGAAGGCGCAGAAGGCCCCGTGGGTGCAGGTGTGGCTGTCGCCCATGATGACGGTGAAGCCGGGGCGGATGTAGCCCTTCTCGGGGAAGATGGCGTGACAGACGCCGTTGCGGCCGACGTCGAAGAAATCCTGGATCTCGTGGCGGCGGGCCCAGTCGCGCAGCATCTTGGCCTGAATGGCGGTCTTGCTGTCCTTCGAGGGGGTCACGTGGTCGATGACCGCCTTGATCTTCTCGCGGTTGAAGACCCGGTCCTTGCCCCGCCACTCGAGGTCGGCGATGGCCACCGGGGTGGTGATCTCGTGGCACAGGACCCGGTCGATGTCGAGAACCTTGGTCCCGGCAAAAGGCTCGTCCCGCAGGTGAGCGTCAAAAATCTTTTCGGCTATCGTCTTTCCCATGGTCACTCCTTGGCTATAAATCTTCTGAAACAACGGTCGGGATTCTAACCCAAGTCGGGAGGATCGCGCAAGGCCCCGACTCGGCGCAGGAAAAGGCCGGCGGAGAGGCGTCTGCCTCTCCGCCGGCCGGGAGCCTCGGGCGGTCCCGCCCGTTACAGGTGGATGCTGGTGCGCTGGGCCACGGTTGCCATCTTGTTCAGGGCGTTGATGTAGGCCTTGGCGCTGGCGACGATGATGTCGGGATGGGCGCCCTGCCCGAGCACCTCGCGGCCGTCGAGCTCGAGGCGCACGGTGCACTCGCCCTGCGCGTCGGTGCCGCCGGTGATGGCGCCGACGGAGAAGTTGAGCAGCCGGGCCTTGGTGCGCGAGAGCTTCTTGATCGCCTTGAAGGTTGCGTCGACGGGGCCGTCGCCCATGGTCGCGGTCTTTTTGACCTTGCCGTCCACCTCCATTTCGACGGTGGCCGTCGGTGCTGCGAAGGAGCCGGAGGAGACATTCATCTGGAGCAGCTTGTAGGTCTCGGGAACCCGGATGATCTCGTCGGCGACGATGGCGTCGAGGTCCTCGTCGAAAATCTCCTTCTTCGCGTCGGCAAGGGCCTTGAACCGCACGAACGCCTTCTCGATGTCCTCCTTGGAGAGGTCGTAGCCGAGTTCGCCGAGGCGCTGGACGAAGGCGTGGCGCCCCGAGTGCTTGCCGAGCACCAGCTTGTTCTTGCTGAGGCCGATCGACTCGGGGGTCATGATCTCGTAGGTGGACTTGTCCATCAGCATGCCGTGCTGGTGGATGCCCGCCTCGTGAGCGAAGGCGTTGGCACCGACGATGGCTTTGTTGGGCTGCACCACGATGCCAGTGATGGTCGACAGGAGCTTGCTGGCGGCGTAAATATGCTCGGTCTGGACCCCGGTCTTGAAGGGCATGATGTCGTGGCGGGTGCGCAGGGCCATGACCACCTCTTCGAGCGAGCAGTTGCCGGCCCGCTCGCCGATGCCGTTGATGGTGCACTCCACCTGCTCGGCCCCGGCCTGGACGGCGGCCAGGGAGTTGGCCACGGCGAGCCCGAGATCGTTGTGGCAGTGGACGGAAAGAACCGTTTTTTCGATATTTGGGACGTTGTCCTTCAGGTACTTTATGATGTTGAAATATTCGGAGGGGATGGTGTAACCGACCGTGTCGGGGATGTTGACCGTCTTGGCCCCGGCGTCGATGACCGCCTCGACCACCCGCGCCAGAAAAGGCAGCCGGGTGCGAACGGCGTCCTCGGCGGAGAACTCGACGTTGGGGGTGTAGCCGGCGGCGCGCTTGACCGCCTTGACCGCGGCCTCGACCACCTGCTCCTCGCTCATCTTGAGCTTGAGCTCCATGTGAATGTCGCTGGTGGCGATAAAGGTGTGGATGCGGCCCCGCTCCCCGGCGTACTGGAGTGCCTCCCAGGCGCGATCGATGTCCTTGTTGCTGGCCCGGCACAGCCCGGCGATCTGCGGCCCCTTGATGGCCTTGGCGACGCGCCGGACCGCCTCGAAGTCGCCCTCGGAGGCGATGGGAAAACCGGCCTCGATGACGTCTACATTCATCTTTTCGAGCTGGTGGGCGATGCGCAGCTTTTCCTC
The DNA here is from genome assembly GCF_002868845.1 of Desulfuromonas sp. Lineage (NCBI taxonomy): Bacteria > Pseudomonadati > Thermodesulfobacteriota > Desulfuromonadia > Desulfuromonadales > Desulfuromonadaceae > Desulfuromonas > Desulfuromonas sp. The sequence continues at coordinate 61,132 of NZ_PKUB01000018.1, read as the reverse complement.
GATGTTCATGCTGGCGCCGGGGGACTGCTCTCCGTCTCGGAGGGTGGTGTCAAATATCGTGATGCTCTTCGCCTTGCTCATGGAGCCTCCTTTTTCGACTTCCGCCACGGCCATTCAGGCCGGATGGGGCAGCACGTGATTTATCAATGTTTCCAGTTTAACCGACTGTTTTAAGGCCATCAGGTCACCTAGGTCCGATTCCACGTCACCACCCCCTTTCGCTTGGAGAGCCGCTGACAGGAATCGACTGCCAGCGGGTTGGGTCATTCCGGAGCGCGCAAAATAAAAAACTCCCGCCCCGTACAGGGGCGAGAGCTTGCGCTTCGCGGTACCACCCTGTTTCGGCCCTGCAGGCAGGGCCCTTGTTTTGACCGTTAACGCAGGTTCACGTCGAGGGCTAGTTGGGTCCGAACGGGATCCGGCGGTTCACCCTCGCGGCTCCGAGGCGAGTTCGACCCTCTCCTGTACCGACTCGCACCAAGCGCCGGTTCTCTGAGACAGGGGGCAGGGCCTACTACTCCTCTTCACAGCCTTTAAAGAATTGTTATATTCACTAGACCAGACAAACACCCGGGATGTCAAGAAACTTTAAGCTTTCCGAGGGAAAGGGACTCGTTTTTTCGACTATGCCATACAACGTTTGGTCAGGCGGAAACCTTGCCTCCCCCCCGGGGCTTGCGGAACAGCTTGAGCAGAAACCCGAGCGGGCCGGAAACCATGTAGGCCAGAAAGAGCAGGAACAGGACGATTTCCGGCTGGGCAACGATGACGATGATAAAGATGACCGCCATCACCAGGATGCCGAAGGGCTGGCGCTTGACCAGTTCGGGGTCCTTGAAGGAGTAGTAGCGGAAGTTGCTCACCATGAGAAAGGCGAGCACATAGATAAGGATCAGGACCGAGGCCTTCTTGATCGTCCCGGAGCCGCCCAGATGGTAAAAGAGCAACACGCATGTGGCGACTATGCTCGCCGCGGCCGGAATCGGCAGGCCCAGAAAGCGCTTCGATTCGACGGTCGTGACCTGTACGTTGAAACGGGCCAGGCGCAGGGCGCCGCAAACGACGTAGACGAAGGCGGCGAGCCAGCCGAGCTTGCCGAAAGGCTTGAGGGCCCAGGTGTACATGAGAATCCCGGGGGCGACGCCGAAAGCCACCATGTCGGCCAGCGAGTCGTACTCCACGCCGAAACGACTGGTGGTGCCGGTCATCCGAGCCACCTTCCCGTCGAGGCCGTCGAAGATGGATGAGATCAGAATGAACCAGGCGGCAATGTTGTACTGGCCGTTCATGCTTGCCACGATACAGTAGAACCCGGCGAACAGGCTCCCCGTGGTAAACAGGTTGGGCAGAATGTAGACCCCTTTGCGCAGGCTCTCGCGCCGGTCTATGGGCGGACGCTCGTTGGTCATCGCAGGTACCCGAGTACGGTCTCTCCGGCGCAGGTCCGGTCGCCGACCTTGGCGGAGACCTCGGCACCGGAGGGAAAATATACATCGACGCGGGAGCCGAAGCGGATCAGGCCGTAACGTGCGCCGCGCTCGAGCAGGTCTCCGACGACGGGATAGGTAACGATACGCCGGGCCACGAGGCCGGCGATCTGGACGAAAAGAAGCCTCTGGCCCCCTTGCGTCTCGAGGAGGATCCCGCCCTGCTCATTCTGCATGCTGGCCTTGTCGAGGGAGGCGTTGAAGAACTCCCCCCGGTTGTAGAACATGTCGATCACTTTCCCGGCGGCGGGAGCGCGGTTGACGTGAACGTTGAAGACCGACATGAAGATGCTGACCTTGGTGACCTCGGCATGAAAGTAGCGGTCTTCGGGAACCTGGCCGACGAAAATGACCTTGCCGTCGGCCGGGGCGACCACGGCGCCCTCTTCGTCGGGAATGCATCGCTCGGGGTTGCGGAAGAAGTAGATGGCAAAAAGGGTCAGGGCCAGCATGACGAAGGCAAGGAAATCCCAGTCGAGCAGGCCGAAGACCAGGGTCACGAAGGCGAAGAGCCCGATAAAGGGGTACCCTTCACTGGCGACGGGCTGGTTTTGGTTTTTCATGGGGCAAACCTCTGAATGTGTAAAAAATAAACGGGGGCAGGTCACCCTGCCCCCGTCGTTGGGTAATAATTTCTAGTTGCGCTCTTTGTCGGCCATCTTGTTCTTGCCGATCCAGCTCATCTTGCCTCGCAAATCCTGGCCTACCTTGTCAATGGGGACGGTGGCAGCCTGGCGATGCAGGCGTTGACCGGAGCATTGACCTTGGCCCCGGCGCCTCGGAGACGTACTTCCCGATCCGGACCTGAATTTATATCACAACGAGGTGCCGATGCAAAAGCAATTTCCGCAGGTTGCACCCTGTTAAATCGGTTTTCCCTCAAGCACCTGCTCAGGCTGATTTCCAGCCCTTGGCGCCGCGACCAAGGACGACCGGGCCGGAGCGGACGATCTCTTTAATCCCCATGGGCCGAAGCAATTCCATGATCGCGTCGATTTTGCCCGGGGCCCCGGTGACCTCGATGGTATAGGAGCGGGGGGTGATATCGACCACCTTGGCCCGGAAGATGTCGGCGATGCGCAGGACCTCGGCGCGGGTGTTCTCCTCGGCGGCCACCTTGACCATGGCCATCTCCCGTTCCACGTAATCCTGCCCGGTGAAGTCGATGACTTTAATGGTATCGATCAGCTTGTTGAGTTGCTTGGTGATCTGCTCCAGAATCGCGTCGTCGCCGCTGGTGACAATGGTCATGCGGGAAATGGTCGGATCGAGGGTGGGGGCCACAGAGAGGCTCTCGATATTGAATCCCCTCCCCGAGAACAGCCCGGCCACCCGGGTCAGCACCCCGAACTCGTTTTCCACCAAAACCGAAATGGTATGTCTCATAGGATCATTCTCCTCGAAAAAATTTGCACTCAATCGCCCTCCTAGGAGGCCAGGACCATCTCGTTGAGGCCCGCACCGGCGGGCACCATGGGAAGGACGTTCTCCTCGCGGGCGACCTTGAACTCCATGATCACAGGCCCCGGCGTCTCGAGGCCCTGGCGGATGACAGACTCCACCTCCTCCGGCTTGGTGGCCCGGAACCCGTTTGCACCGTAGGCCTCGGCCAGCTTGATGAAGTCGATAGGCAGCTCCATGCAGGTCTGGCTGTAGCGCTTATCGAAGAAGAGCTGCTGCCACTGGCGCACCATCCCAAGGAAATTATTGTTAAGGATGACGATCTTGACCGGCAGGCGGTACTGAACGAGAGTGGCCAGTTCCTGGGAGTTCATCTGGAAGGAACCGTCGCCGGAGATGTCGATGACCTGCCGCTTGGGGAAGGCCGCCTGGGCGCCGAGGGCCGAGGGGAGCCCGTAGCCCATCGTCCCCAGTCCGCCGGAGCTGAGGAAAGTCCGCGGCTGGGTGAAGTCGAAAAACTGGGCGGTCCACATCTGGTGCTGCCCCACCTCGGTGGTGATGATGGCGTCGTCGTCGGTCAACTCCCGGATCTTCTCGATGACGAACTGGGGCTTGATGACGGTCTTGGAGGCCTTGTAGCCCATGGGGTGCTCATCTTTCCACACCTGGACCTCGTCGCGCCAGGCGGCGCCGTCGGCCACCAAGGCCTTGAGCTCGTCCTTGTGGCCTTTTACCGCCTTGGTCAACTTGCCCAGGACGTCGCACAGGTCGCCGACGATCGGCAGGTCGACCCGCACGTTCTTTTTAATGGAGGTCGGGTCGATGTCGATGTGGATGATCTTGGCGTGGGGGGCAAAAGTGGCAATCTTGCCCGTGACCCGGTCGTCGAAGCGGGCCCCGACGGCGATCAGCAGGTCCGAGTTGGTCACCGCCATGTTGGCGTAGTAGGTGCCGTGCATCCCGAGCATACCGAGGGATAGGGGGTGGCGGCGAGGGAAGGAGGCCATCCCCATCAGGGTGGTGGTCACCGGGACCTGCACCGTCTCGGCAAAGCTCAATAGTTCGGCCGGGGCGTCGGCCAGGGTCGCGCCGCCGCCGACGTAGATGACCGGCTTCTTGGCGGCCAGAATCATCTTGGCCGCCTTCTCGATCTGGCGCACGTTGCCGCTGTAGGTCGGCTTGTAGCCGCGCAACTCGACCTTGTCGGGATACTCGAACTTGATGGAATCCATCTGGACGTCCTTGGGCAGGTCAATGAGGACCGGCCCGGGACGCCCGGTGCGGGCGATGAAGAAGGCCTGCTTGACGATGCGGGCCAGGTCCTTGACGTCCTTGACCAGGTAGTTGTGTTTGGTGACGGGCCGGGTGATGCCGACCATGTCCGCCTCCTGAAAGGCGTCGTTGCCGATCAGGGGAGTGGGAACCTGCCCCGTGATAATCACCATCGGGATGGAATCCATGTAGGCGGTGGCAATGCCGGTCACCGTGTTGGTGGCGCCGGGGCCGCTTGTGGCGATCGCCACCCCGACCTTGCCGGTGGCCCGGGCGAAGCCGTCGGCGGCGTGGACCGCTGCCTGCTCATGGCGGGTGAGGACGTGAGTGATGGGAGAATCCATAAGGTCATCGTAGATATTGATAACCGTGCCCCCGGGGTAGCCGAAAACGGTCTCCACCCCTTCCAGCTGAAGGCATTCCAAGAGAATCTGCGATACGGTCTTTTTCACAAAAAGCCTCCTCCAAAAAAAGATCCGACGCCCATCGCACCGCCGGCCAATTGCGCCGGGGGCGAACCAGGGGCATCGTGTGTATGCCTACTCCTGCTCGCCCTTGCAGATGGCGCCGGTATTTGCCGAGGTCACGACCGCGGCGTAGCGAGACAGCCAACCGCCCTTGATCTTGGGCTCCGGCTTCTGCCAGCGGGACCGGCGCGCCTACAGGGTCGCCTCGTCCACCGACAGTTCGAGGCGCCGGTTGGGGATGTCGAGAACGATGGCGTCGCCGTCCTCGACCAGGGCGATGGGCCCGCCCTCGGCGGCCTCCGGGGAGATGTGCCCGATGCAGGGCCCCCGGGTTCCACCGGAGAAACGCCCGTCGGTCACCAGGGCTACGCTGTCGCCAAGACCGAGCCCCATGAGGGTGGCGGTCGGGGCGAGCATCTCGCGCATCCCTGGACCGCCCTTCGGCCCTTCATAGCGGATGACCACAACATCGCCAGGGACAACGACCCCGCCCATGAGAGCCTCCATGGCCGCCTCCTCGGAATCGAAGCAGCGGGCCCGGCCCTCGAAATTCATCATTTTCTCGGATACCCCCGACTGCTTGACGACGGCCCCGTCCGGGGCGAGGTTGCCGAAAAGAATGGCGATGCCCCCTTCGGGACGCACCGGGTCGGTGACTGGGTGGACGACGTCCTCCTCGACGGAGGCGACGCTGTCGACGATCTGCCGGACCGTGGGACCGGTCAGGGTCGGGTTGTCCTTGATCAGGTCGCGCAACTGATAGAAAACGGCAGGCACACCCCCGGCGGCATCGAGATCTTCCATGAAATGCACCCCTCCGGGGTTCATGGAGGCGAGCTGCGGGGTGGTGCGGCTCAGGCTGTCGAAGGTCTCCAGGGGCAGTTCGATGCCCGCCTCCTTGGCGATGGCCAGCAGGTGCAGGACGGTGTTGCTCGAACCGCCCAGGGCGAGATCGACCCGGATGGCGTTCTCGAAAGCTTCGCTGGTCAGGATCTGCCGGGGGGTGATCCCCTCCCGGACCAGGCCGACGATGCGCTCGCCCGAGGCGAAAGCGATGCGCCGCTTGAGAGAGGAAACGGCCAGTGCAGTGCCGCAGCGGACCATGCTCATTCCGAGGGTTTCTGTGATAATCGCCATGGTATTGGCGGTGAACAGCCCCTGACAGCTTCCGGTCGTGGGGCAGGCGTGATCTTCGCAGATCTTGAGTTCATGTTCGTCAATGACCCCGGCCTTGTACTGGGCCATGGCCTCGAAGGTGTCGGTGACGAAGGAGAAGCGGCGCCCCTTCTGACCGGCGCCGGTCATCATCGGACCGGCGGTCACAACGATGCAGGGAATGTCCAGGCGCGCGGCGGCCATCAGCATGCCGGGGGTGATCTTGTCGCAGTTGGTGAGCAGCACCAGGCCGTCGAGGCGGTGGGCCTCGGCGATCGATTCGATCATGTCGGCGATGAGCTCCCGGGTGGGCAGGGAGTAGTGCATCCCCTTGTGACCCATGGCAATGCCGTCGCAGACACCGGGGATGCCGAACAGGAAGGAGTAGCCCCCCCCAGTGTGGACCCCCTTCTCGATGTACCGCTCCAAGTCCCGCATCCCGGTATGACCGGGAATCAGGTCGGTGAAGGAGGTGGCGATACCGATGAAGGGTTTGCCCATCTCGGCCTCGGGAACTCCGGTCCCCTTGAGAAGGGCCCGGTGGGGGGTGCGTTCAAAGCCTTTGGTGATGGCGTCGCTGCGTTGGGCTGTCATGAGTTCACTGCTCCCTGATTCGTATAAAGCTGAAAATAAATGAACAGGGACCATAAGATCCCTGTTCGCCGGACAATTAAAGGACCGGCAAATTTTTGTTTAGGCCGAACAAACGGGCCTGTTTACGGAGAAAGGGTTCGAGCGCGGCCCGAACCCTTCCAGAATATCTTCAGGTCACTGGCGGAACTTGCTCAGGATTAGCTCCATCTCATCCTTGCCGGCCAGCTTCATTTTTTGCACCTTTTTTCTTTCGACTTCTTCTTCGGGCGTCAAGTAGGATCTTTGATCAAGGTCCTCCAGTTCCCTCTCGAGCAAAAGGTGTTCTTCGTAGAGCAACCGGAAGCGGGGATTATTGTCAAACAGTTGTTGAACAAAGGCCTGATCGCTTTCCTCCATCGAGCACCTCCACGAAAAAGGTTAATAAGACCCGAAACGATATTTTAAAATAACCAATGGATTTTTCCTTGTCAACCGTCAATCACCCCTTCGGCCCGACGCCTTGCCCAAGTGATTTCCGCCTCGGAGAGACGAATATAGCTGGGGGTGAGAAACTCCAGGGGAACGGAACGGCCCTCTCTCATCTCCAGAAGGGCGAGAACGGCGGCATTCGAGGCCCGGGGCGCGTGAAGGGGCCAGGGCGCGAAGTGGGCCCGATCGCCCATCTGCCGGGCGATGAGGGTCCGATAGACGGTCGCCCCGTCACCGAGAAACAGGACCTCCCCCTCGAGCGCCGAGAGAAGTTTTTCCGGGGGCAGCACGGCCTCGGGACCGAGGGGGGCGGGCAATCCGCGCTCCCAACCGTAGACCCCGGCGTAGACCTCTTTTTTCCGGGCGTCGAGCAAGGCGCAGACCGGATGTCGGGCCGCGGGGGCCTGCAGGGCCAGAGCCCTCAGCGAGGAGACCCCGAAAACCGGCTTTCCGGTGGCCAGGGCCAGCCCCTTGACGCTGGCAACCCCCACCCGGACCCCGGTGAAGGAGCCGGGCCCGAGGACCACGCCGAGGCCGTCGACATCTCCGATGCCGAGGCCAGCGTCTTCGAGAAGCCGGCCAATGGAGACAAGAACGCTGTCGGTCTGGGTGCGCGGCCCGTTGAGAAGATTTTCACCTAGGAGCACCTCTCCCCGGGACAGGGCGACGCTCCCCACCTGGGTCGAGGTGTCGATGGTCAGCAGGACTTCGTTCATCACTGGCCCCCGAAGAAAATCCGCATGATGTCATTGTAAAAGGCGAGAACCATCAGCAGCAGGATCAGGATCAGGCCGATCTGCTGGGCGACCTCTCTCGCCCGCAGGGACATGGGACGGCGAAAGACGAATTCGAAGAGGTTAAAGAACAGGTGCCCCCCATCGAGAATCGGGATGGGAAGGAGGTTGAGGATTCCCAACTGGATGCTGAGAAAGGCCAGGACGGTCAGGATGCTGGCCAGGTCGGTCTGGGCGGCCTGCCCGGCGATCTGAACAACGGTGATGGGGCCGCCGATGCTTTTGGTTGAGACGTGTCCGGCAAAGAGTTTTTGAATGAAGACGAGGGTGAGTTTGATCAGCTCGACGGAGCGATCAGCCCCGGCCTTGATGGAGTCGTAAACGCCGAAGCGTTTAAACACGGTCTGCTGCCTCGGAGCGATTCCAATAAGGAAATCGGGGCCGTTCCCCTCCTGCGTGATGGGCTGGATGGAGAGGGACAACTCCTCGCCGTTGCGATCGAGGACAAAGGTCTGCGGTTGGCCTTGAGACTCCTGGATCAACCCCCTCAGGTCATACCAGGAGCTGACTGGCTGGTTCTCGATGGCCACGATCCGGTCACCTTCAAGGAACCCGGCCGCCTGGGCCGGCATCCCCGGGGCCAGGGCCCCAACCACCGCCTCTTGGGGCGGAAGCACGCCGAGGGACTGGAGCCCCTCGATGCCGTCCTCTGATTTGGGAATGGACAGGGTCATCCCCTGCCCCCCCCGCTCAACGGCAAACTCCAGGGGAGACCCCGCGTTGGAGATCAGAGCCTGGTTGGTATCGGTCCAGGTCTCCACCGCCTCGCCGTTGATCGCAACAATGCAATCGCCAGCCGCAAAGCCGGCGGAGCCGGCTTCGGACTGGGCCACCACGTAGCCGACACAGGGGGAACCCTCGAGAAAGGCCGGCAGGTTGACCCCCACCATGTAGGCCAGCGGCAGGACCAGAAAGGGCAGGAGCAGGTTCATAAAGGGCCCGGCGGCGACGATGGCGGTGCGCTGGGACACCGCTTTTTCACCAAAGGAGCGCTTCCTCTCCTCGGGGGTCAGCTCGGCCTCTTCGCCCTCCTCGCCGGTCCCCTCCCCGAGCATCTGGACATATCCCCCGAGAGGGACGGCGCAGATCATGTACTCGGTCTCGCCCCAGGTCTTGGAAATCAGACGCGGCCCGAAACCGAGGGAGAACTTGAGAACCTTGACACCGGTCAGCTTGGCCACGCAGAAATGCCCGAATTCGTGGACGAAAACGAGGATACCGAGCATGATGATACCAACAATCACGGTGAACATGAAGCCTCCGTTCAGGCAATAAAAGTTTGAATAATCCGCCGGGCCTCGGCCCGGCCCCAGCGATCGGCCCGCTGGGCCGCCTCGATGCTGTCGAGCGGTTCGCTCCGATGACGATCGAGAGCCGCCCGGATCACCTCGGGAATCTGCAGGAACGCGACCCGCCCCTCCAAGAACGCCTCGACCGCAACTTCGTTGGCCGCGTTGACGACCGCAGGGGCCGTTCCGCCGGACTCCAGCGCCTGGTAGGCGAGGGAGAGGCAGGCGAAACGTTCGGTGTCGGGCTGGTCAAAGGTCAGGGTCCCGACGGCGCAAAGGTCGAGGGGAGGAAGTGGCAGGGAAAGTCGTTCGGGATAAGACAGGGCGTAGGCGATCGGGGTCTTCATGTCGGGAATGCCCATCTGGGCGATCACCGAGCCGTCAACGTATTCGACCATCGAGTGGACAATGCTTTGAGGGTGGATATGCACGCCGATCCGATCGGCAGGCAGGTCGAAAAGCCATCGTGCCTCGATCACCTCCAGCCCCTTGTTCATCATGGTGGCCGAGTCGATGGAGATCTTTCGCCCCATGTCCCAATTGGGATGGGCAAGGGCCTGGGCGGGGGTCACCCCCCTCAGCTCTTCCAGTGAACTGTCCCGGAACGGCCCCCCGGAGGCGGTCAGGATCAGGCGCTGCACGTCCGCTCTGCGGTGCCCGGTCAAGGACTGAAAAATGGCGGAATGCTCGCTATCGACGGGAAAGAGGTTCACCCCCCGGCGGCGCACGGCCTCCATGACGAGAGGGCCGGCTGCGACCAGGGTTTCCTTGTTGGCCAGGGCAACGTCCTTGCCCGCCTCTATGGCGGCCATTGTGGGGACCAGCCCGGCGGCGCCGACAATGGCAGAAACGACCATGTCGGCCTCCGAATGGCTTGCGCAAGCGGCCATGCCCTCAACCCCGGCAAGGATTTCGGGCGCCTGGGCCCCGAGGGATTCCTTCAGGCGAAGGGCGTCTTGCTCGGAGACGACCGCAACGACCTTGGGCGAAAAGCGCAGGGTCTGCTCCCGAAGCCGTTCCAGGTTGTTCCCCCCGGTCAGAGCCACAACCCGGTAGCGTTCTGGATGAGCGGCGACGATGTCGAGGGTGCTGACGCCGATGGAGCCTGTCGATCCGAGTATACAAAGGTTCTTCATGGCAAGCGATTCTATCCGACCATTCGCCAGAGGGCGAAATAGTAGACGGGTGCGAAGGAGAAGAGCAGGCTGTCGAGCCGATCGAGAAGCCCTCCATGCCCGGGGATCAGGGTTCCCGAGTCTTTGACTCCGAAACTGCGCTTGAGCATCGACTCAAAGAGGTCCCCGACCTGCCCGAAAAGACCGAGCAGAAGACCGAGGACAAGGCAGTCGGAGATGGCGAGAGCAGGAAAAAACAGAAACTTGGCCAACAAGACGCCACAGAGACTGCCGACCAGGCCGCCGAGGGCGCCCTCGATGCTCTTTTTGGGACTGATGGCTGGATAGAGGCGACGCCGACCGAAGGAGGTTCCGACGAAGTAGGCCATGGTGTCGCAGGCCATCACCGCGAACAGAACCAGGAAGATCCACTTTTGCCCATGAGCGAGGCCGCGCAGCAAGGACATGTGACCGAGGAGCAGGGGCAGGTAAAGAAAGCCGAACAGGACCAGCCCCAGTTGCTGGGAGACGGTGGTCAAATCCCGATAGCGCAGCAGGAAAAGGACCGCGAAAAAGAGCAGCGCCGCGGTGAGGGCGCCCTGAAAAAGGACCGGCTGCCCTGCCCCTACAAGAGCCACGAGCCCCGTCCCTGCAAGGACCGCCAGGGCCTTCTCCAGGGTGCGCCCCTCGGGCAGACTCATTTCGAGGTATTCCCAGAGAGCCAGAGAAGTGAGCACGCAAACAAAACCCAAAAAGAAGATGGAATTGGCGTAATGAATAAAGAGCAGCAGCAGGGGAAGCCCGATAATGGCCGTGATGATTCGCTGTTTAATGGTTTTTCTCCCCCTGGCGCCGGGCCGGCTTTTGGACCTGGGCGCCGGTCAGGCCGAAGCGTCTCTGTCTGCGCCCGAACTCCTCTAGGGCCCGGTGCAACTCCCGGGAGCTGAAATCGGGCCACAGGGCTTCGGTGAAGTAGAGTTCCGCATAGGCAAGTTGCCAGAGCAGGAAATTGCTGATGCGCATCTCGCCGCTGGTGCGAATAAGGAAATCCGGGTCGGGAAGCTCGGCGGTATCCAGGTGCCCGGCAAAGCAGGACTCGTCAATCGCTTCGGGCTCGACCCTCCCCGCCCGCACCTCCTCGGCGACGTCGCGCACCGCCCGGAGCAGTTCGTTCCGGGCCCCGTAGGAAAGGGCGAGGGTCAAGACCATTCCAGAGTTGGCGGCGGTGCGGGAGACGGTCTGCTCCAGAATTTCGCGAACCTTGCCGGGCAGTCGCCCGACCTCGCCGATGACCTTCAGCCGGATGTCGTTGGCGAGCATAGTCTGCAATTCCCTCTTCAGGAAGAGGCCGAGCAGTTCCATGAGGGCTCCCACCTCATCATGCGGACGCCCCCAGTTCTCCGAACTGAAAGCGTAGAGGGTCAGGTGGGGGATGCCAAGAGAACGGCATTCCTTAACGATTTCCTGAACGGTCTCCACACCCCTGCGATGCCCGGCAATCCGGGGCAACCGGCGTTGTTCGGCCCAGCGGCCGTTCCCATCCATAATAATGGCCAGGTGCTGTGGGTAAGACATGTGCAACACTCACGCAGAGGGGCTGTCGAAAAGGGGATCACCCTAGCATGAAACATGCTTCCGGGCAAGTGGAGCGGGGTCTGTTGGCAAGGGAAAAAACAGGCCGCCCCTGAAGGGCTGATGTTCAGAAAAAATGAGCGGCCAGCCCGTTAAAAGCTGAGGAATCAAGATCCTCCCAACGCTCAAACCCTTCCAGACAAAAAGACCCCGTCGCTAGACGGGGTCTTTTTGTCATTGTTTCTGGATTGCCGTTGCTCAGGCCGAGGCGATCGCCTGCATGCCCTCCATAACCTCACGCAGTTCCTCGCCGACCTCTTCGATCAGGGTTCCGCGAATCTCGGCATTGACGGCCACCAGCATCTGGTTGTCGACGCCGTTGTCCTTGAGCTCGAGCCCCTTGCCGATCACGTCGGTACCGACCGTGTCCATGAAGTCCTTCAGCAGCGGCACGGCGGCGTGAGCGAAGAGGTAGCAGCCGTACTCGGCCGTGTCGGAGATGACCTTGTTCATCTCGTAGAGCTTCTTCTTGGCGATGACGTTGGCGATCAGAGGCGTCTCGTGCAGCGACTCGTAGTAGGCCGACTCCTCCTTGATGCCGGCGGCCACCATGGTGTCGAAGGCCAGCTCGACACCCGCCTTGACCATGGCCACCATCAGGATGCCGTTATCGAAGTACTCCTGCTCGGGGATCTCCGCGGTCTGCGCTTCGGCTTTTTCAAAGGGCTCGTTGTTGGTCTCTTCACGCCAGCGCAGCAGGTCCGCGTCGTTGTTGGCCCAGTCCGCCATCATGGTCTCGGAGAAATGCCCGGACATGATGTCGTCCATATGCTTCTCGAACAGAGGAGTCATGATCTCCTTCAGTTCGTCGGCCAGCGCGAAAGCCCTCAGCTTGGCCGGGTTGGAGAGCCGGTCCATCATGTTGGTGATGCCGCCGTGCTTGAGAGCTTCGGTGGTGGTCTCCCAGCCGTACTGGATCAGCTTGGCGGCATACCCGGAGTCGATGCCGGAGGCGACCATCTTGTTGTAGAAGAGGATGGAACCGGTCTGCAGCACGCCGCAGAGGATGGTCTGCTCGCCCATCAGGTCCGATTTGACTTCGGCCACGAAGGAGGACAGCAGCACGCCGGCCTTGTCGCCGCCGGTACCGCAGCAGTACGCCTTGGCGATATCGAGGCCGTCGCCGTTGGGATCGTTCTCACCGTGGACGGCGATCAGGGTCGGCACGCCGAAACCGCGCAGGAACTCGGCGCGAACCTCCGAACCGGGGGACTTGGGCGCAACCATGATAACCGTCAGGTCCTTACGGATCTGCATCCCTTCCTCGACGATATTGAAGCCGTGGGAATAGGAGAGGCAGGCACCCTGTTTCATCAGGGGCATAATGTGGTTAACGACCGGGGAATGGTACTTGTCCGGGGTCAGGTTCAGGACCAGGTCGCCCTTGGGGACCATGTTTTCGATGGTGTCGAACTCGAAGTTGTTCTCGGTGGCGTTCTGCCAGGAGATATGCTTTTCGTCGATCTCGACCTTGCGCAGGGCGTAGGCGACGTCGAGACCGCTGTCGCGCATGTTCAGGCCCTGGTTCAGGCCCTGGGCGCCGCAGCCGACGACGACGATCTTTTTCCCCTTGAGGTAGTCGACGCCGTTGAACTCGCTGCTGTCCATGAAATGGCAGGTCCCGAGTTCCTCCAGCTGACGACGCAACGGCAGTGTGTTGAAATAATTCTGACCCATGGTGAATTCTCCCTTATTTATGGCTGTGTGTGAACGGCAGGCAAGAGTGGATGGTGCGTACCATAGCGGAAAGTTAACATTGCGTAAATTGATTTTTTATGCACACAATGTTGCCCTCACCGCAACACCATATTCTCCGGCGGCTGAAAAGTGACCCCGACAGTGCAACAGCATAGCAGAATCCGACCGTTTATCTTTTCATCTCAGTGACGCCTGTAGAGGTGGCCATCGGCAGAGAGGTCCTGCATGGATATCCGCGAACTCGAAATTTTTCTCACCGTCGCCGACCTGCTCCATTTCAAGCGGGCCAGCCAGGCGTGCAATCTGAGCCCGTCGGCTCTGACCCGAACCATCCAGCGGCTCGAAGAAGAGGTCGAACAGCCGCTTTTCCTGCGGGACAACCGGACGGTCTCCCTCTCTGCGGCTGGAGAACAGTTCCGCATCTACGCCCGCCAGGCGCTGCAGGAGTGGCAGCGTTTCCATGCGGAGATCCAGGCTGAGCAGGCGATTGCCGGGGCGCTCTCCATCTATGCCTCGATCACCGCCGTCTACAGCCTGCTGCCGAACCTGCTGGAATCGTATCGCGGTGCCTATCCCAAGGTCCAGCTCGATCTGCGCACAGGCACGGCCGAGCAGGCCGTGAGCCAGGTGCAGACCGGAGAAATCGACCTTGCGGTGGCGGCGCTGCCCGACCGGGATCGTTCGCAGATCGAGTTTCTGCCGATCACCACCACCCCGCTGATCTTCATTGCCCCGCAACAGCCGGACGATTCGATCGCGGCGGCCATCCAGGGGCAACTCGACCTGTCGCGGGCGCCGCTGGTTTTGCCCCGGGCCGGCCTGTCGCGCCGGCGGCTCGACAAGTGGCTCAAGAGCAACCGCATCACGCCGAATATCAGTTCTGAAGTCTCCGGCAACGAGGCGATCATTCCAATGGTCAGGCTCGGTTGCGGCGTCGGCGTTGTTCCGCAACTGGTCCTGGACCGCAGCCCTTTCCGCGACGAGATCCAGATCCTGGGGAAAGCCCCTCGACTCGAACCGTACGTGGTCGGGCTCTGTTCGACGAAACGCAATCTGCAACGTTCCAGCGTGCTGGCTTTCTGGAGGTTGGCGGAAGAAAAATCGCTCTGAAGGAACCGGGATTTGTATGTAAAAGGCCAAAAAGAAACCCCCTTCAAATCTGAAGGGGGTTTCTTTCATTGATGTCATTTATGCCAACATCTGTTCTCAACGGCTGAGCCCGTGGGCGCAGGGATCATCGATTACTCGACGATGGCGCTTACGGGGCAGCTGTCAACACAGGCCTGGCAATCGGTGCAGTCGTCGTTGATGATGTAGGTGTCCCCGGATTCGACGATGGCGCCAACCGGGCAGGTGTCAACACAGGTGCCACAAGCAATGCATTCTTCATTGATTTTCATGTTTTGTTTCCTCCTTTGGGGTTGTCGGACGGAGAGACTAAATCTCCATCACTTCGTTTTCCTTGGCCGCTACGACTTCGTCAATCTTTTTCACATATTTATCGGTGAGATCCTGGATCTCTTTTTCACCGCGTTTCTGTTCGTCTTCCGAGATTTCCTTTTCCTTCTCGAGCTTTTTCAACCCCTCGTTGGCATCTCTCCTGGAATTCCGGATGGCGACTTTGGCCTCCTCGCCCATCCGTTTGATCCCCTTGACCATCTCCTTGCGGCGCTCTTCGGTCAGCACCGGAAAGGCGATCCTCACCAACTGGCCGTCCGAACTGGGGTTGAGCCCAAGGTCCGACTTGAGAATGGCCTTTTCGATTTCGGTAATCAGCTGTTTTTCCCACGGCGTGATAGTGATCAGCCGCGGCTCGGGAACTGCCATGGTCCCGATCTGATTGAGGGGCGTCGGGGTTCCGTAGTAGTCAACCCGAATCTCGTCCATGAGGGTGGTGGAGGCACGTCCGGTGCGGACCTTGTTGAACCCCTTCTTCAGCGCCTCGATGGCCTTATCCATTCCACCCCGGGCTGCCTTGACGACGTCATCATACATGGATCTCACTCTCCTTTGACAATTGTCCCGATCGGTTCGCCGAGAACCACCCTTTTGATGTTGCCCTTGTGGGTCAGGTTGAAAACCACGATCGGCAGGTTATTGTCCATGCACAGCGAGGTCGCTGTAGCATCCATGACTTGAAGACCCTTCTTCAGTACATCCAAATAGCTGAGGCTGGCAAACTTGACGGCGTCCTTGACCTTGGCGGGATCGGCACTGTAGACGCCGTCGACCTTGGTCGCCTTGAGAATGACGTCGGCACCGATCTCCATGGCCCGCAGACTTGCGGCCGTATCGGTCGTGAAGTAGGGATTACCGGTTCCGGCGCCGAAGATGACCACGCGCCCCTTCTCGAGGTGGCGAACCGCCCGGCGCCGGATATATGGTTCGGCGACGGCCTGCATCTCGATCGCCGACTGAACCCGGGTGACCACACCGACCTTCTCGAGAGCATCCTGCATCGCCAGGCTGTTCATGACCGTGGCAAGCATCCCCATGTAGTCGGCGCTGGAGCGGTCCATCCCCTGGGAAGCCGCGGCCACGCCGCGGAAGATATTGCCGCCCCCGATAACGAGAGCCACCTGAACGCCAAGCTCGCCCACCTCCTTGATTTCGGTGGCGATGGAGGCGATGACTTCGGGATCGATGCCGTAACCCTGCCCGCCGGCCAGGGCCTCACCGCTGAGCTTGAGCAGGATGCGGGAATATTTGGGATTATCTGCTGTCATGCTCCTCGCCGGTCTATTTGGTGAGTTCGGCCACTTCCGCGGCAAAATCGTCGGCACGCTTCTCGATCCCCTCGCCGAGCTGGTAGCGGACATAGTTACTGAGTTTCACTTCGCCGCCCATCTCCTTGGCCAGGGCATCAATGACCTTGCCGACCTTCTGGTCGGGGTCGATGACGTAAGCCTGCTCGAGGAGGCAGACCTCTCCGAAATATTTGTTGATCTGCCCTTCAATGATTTTCTCGACGATGTTGTCGGGCTTGCCGCTGTCCTTGGCCTTGACCCGCATGATCTCCTTCTCTTTTTCCACCACGTCGCCGGGGACTTGATCCCTGCTCAGATACTGGGGATTGGCGGCCGCCACGTGCATGGCAAGCTGCCGGCCCAGGGTAGAGAGACGCTCGTCGTCGCCATTGGCGCAGGTCAGCTCGACCAGGACCCCGATCTTGCCGGCACCGTGAACATAGGAGACGACTGCCCCCTCGGGGACCTCGGAGCGGGCGAAGCGACGGACGTTGATATTCTCGCCAATGGTGGCGACCTGATGGGTCTGTTCCTCCCCGACGGTCCGGCCGGTGCCGGGGAAGTCAGAGGCCAGGAGTGCATCCAGGTCGGCAGGCGCCGCATCCAGAGCGGCCTGTGCCACACCGGCGGCAAATTTCTGAAAGCCCTCGTTCTTGGCCACGAAGTCGGTCTCGGCATTCACCTCGACCAACACGCCGCAGTTGCCGTTGCCGATTGCTGCGACCATGCCCTCGGAGGCGATGCGCCCCGATTTCTTGGCGGCGGAAGAGAGTCCCTTCTTGCGCAGGAAATCGACAGCCTCCTCGATGTTCCCGTTGGTTTCGTTCAATGCCTTCTTGCAGTCCATCATTCCTGCGCCAGTCTTGGCACGCAGTTCAGCAACCATCGATGCAGTTATTTTGGCCACTGGTTCCTCCTCTATCGTGTTTAAGTCGGTCAAATTAGGGATATTGAGCGTTCAAGGACATTCGGAAAAAAGGCGACCAGGGGGCCCGGTCGCCTTTCATGTCCGTCTCGAACAACTTATCAGGATTCGGTAGCAGGCTTTTCGGGAGCGGCCTCTGCGGCTGCCGGAGCGGCCTCTGCGGCTGCCGGGGCTGCCGGGGCTGCCGGGGCTGCCGGGGCTGCCGGGGCTGCCGGGGCTGCCGGGGCTGCCGGGGCGGCCTCTGCGGCTGCCGGGGCGGCCTTCTCCTCGACAGCGGGCTCCTTGCCTTCAGACTCGGTGCGCAAGGCGGCCTGACGAGCCTCCGCACCATCGATGCAGGCATCGGCCATGCGCGAAGCGAACAGGCGGATGGCGCGAATCGCGTCATCGTTGCCCGGGATGATGTAGTCGATGTCCTGGGGATCGCAGTTGGTATCGACAACGGCAACGACGGGGATACCGAGTTTGCGGGCTTCTTTGACGCCGATGGTCTCTTTCTTGGGGTCAATGACGAAAATGGCACCGGGCAGCTTGGTCATTCCCTTGATCCCGCCCAGGTTCTTCTCAAGCTTGATTCGCTCGCGCTCCAGCTCCAGCGCCTCTTTCTTGGTCAACAGGTCGTAGGTGCCGTCGCTGGCCATGGTTTCGATCTTCTTGAGACGATCGATGCTCCCCTTGATGGTAGCAAAATTGGTGAGCATGCCGCCAAGCCAGCGGTTGTTTACGTAATACTGATCTGCGCGGGCCGCCTCTTCGACGATGGAGTCCTGCGCCTGCTTCTTGGTGCCGACGAAGAGGACCTTGTCCCCCTTCTCGACGATACCCTGTATAAAGCTGTAAGCGGTCCTGAAGTAACGAACCGTTTTCTGCAGGTCGATGATGTAGATGCCGTTGCGAGCCCCGAAGATATAAGGCTTCATCTTGGGGTTCCAGCGCTTGGTCTGGTGGCCGAAGTGAACGCCGGCCTCCAGGAGTTGCTTCATTGTGATCTGTGCCATGGTTTTCTCTCCTTCTTTCGGTTGGTAGCCTCCGCCCTCCGTCTTCCCCGCCGGAACCCCGAAAAACAAGGGCACCATCCGGTCGGATCAGGAGAACGTGCGATTTTTGGGACAGCAAACGTATATATCATGGCGCCTCTACCCTGGCAAGGGAAAAATCGCTGCAAATCCGGTTTACAACCCCCCTTAACTGTAATAACATCTGCGCCCATGTCGGCCACTCGAATCCACCGCTATATCGCCCGAGAAGTTACAGTCCCTGCGGGGTTGGGCTTGCTGATTTTCACCTTCGTTCTCCTCATGGGGCGCGTCCTGAAACTGGTGGAGATGGTCATCAACAAGGGGGTGCCCGCCGGAGAGATCGTAGAGCTTTTCCTCTCCCTGATGCCTGCCTTCCTGGTCATAACAATCCCCCTGGCTTTCCTCCTCGGGGTTCTCCTCGCCTTCAGCCGCCTTTCCGCCGACAGCGAAATCATCGCCCTTAATTCGAGCGGCGTCAGCCTCGCGCAGATGTTCAGACCGGTTCTGGCGCTGTCCGTTCTGGCCAGCCTGGCAACAGGTTACCTCACCCTGTGGGCCGAACCCACGAGCCGTGCCAGCTTCCGCCATCAGGTATTCAAAATCGCCTCGAGCAGGGCCAGCGTCGGCATCCAGCCCCGGGTCTTCAACGATGAATTCGAAGGCCTGGTACTGTACGCCAACGACATCCAGGAACGAACCGGCACCATGGAAGGCCTCTTCATCTCCGACGAAAGAGAAGGGAGCACCCCAGCCATCATCCTGGCCCGTGGAGGGCGCATCATATCCGACCGCGAAGCCCTGACCCTGACCCTGCGCATGGAGGACGGGGCCATCCACCGCAGGCCTCAGGACAGAGAGGGCGACTCCTACCAGATCGTCAGCTTCGATGTCTACGACGTCAACCTCAACATGGGCCGAGAGTTGGCCCCGTCGAAAACCCGCCCTCAAAAAGCCAAGGAAATGACCACGGCGAAGCTTCGCGCGACCCTTCTCGACGACAATAACCGGGCCAACGACCCCGGCCTCACCGCAG
Organism: Desulfuromonas sp.; assembly: GCF_002868845.1. NCBI lineage: Bacteria > Pseudomonadati > Thermodesulfobacteriota > Desulfuromonadia > Desulfuromonadales > Desulfuromonadaceae > Desulfuromonas > Desulfuromonas sp. The sequence continues at coordinate 42,036 of NZ_PKUB01000018.1, read as the reverse complement.
AGCTGCACAAAAGGTTCGCCCTGCCGATGGCCCCTCTGCTCTTCGCCCTCATCGGGGTCCCTCTCGGCGTCCATTCCAGTCGCACCGGGCGAGGGGCCGGATTCTCTCTGGCCCTGGGGGTCGCCCTGATCTATTTCCTCCTTTTTTCCGGAGCAAAAACCGTAGCCGAAGAGGGGATGTTTCCACCCGCCCTCGCCATCTGGACACCAAACATCCTTGGCCTCATAGCCGGGGTGGTCCTTTTTCGCCTGACCGCCCAGGAGAAACGCCCGGCCCTCATGGACTGGATTCCCGACCGCCTGAACAAGGCCAAAACCTTCTTCATCCGCAAGGCCGGGAGATAAACCGTTGACCCTCCTTACCCGCTACATACTGGGCCATTTCCGGCGCTTCTTTATCCTTGCCCTCGGAGCCTTCACCGGACTGTACCTTCTCGTCGATTTTTTCGAGAAGGCCGATGACTTCATCGAGCATCAGGCGCCCCTGGCCGCCTACTTTGTCTATTTCGCTAACAGTATCCCGGTCATCGTCGTTCAGATCGTTCCCCTCGCAGTCCTGCTCGGGGTCTTCCTGACCCTCGGAGGCCTGTCCCGCACCAACGAACTGACGGCCATGCGCTCCGGAGGTGTGGGCCTGTGGCGACTGACCATGCCCCTTCTTCATGTTTCCCTCGCCATCTCCGTCGTGGTCCTGCTGAGCAACGAGTTCCTGGTTCCGGTATGCGCCCGACAGGCCAACCACACTCTCCGGGTGGACGTCCAGGGAAAACCTGAGATCTCTGCCAGGCGGGACAGGATCTGGTATCGAGAGGGAAACACCATCGTCAACATTCGCCTCGCCCAGCCCGAGCAAAACGCCCTGCAGGGAATCTCGCTTTTCGAATTCGACCCCCAGTTTCATCTGCAGCGCCGCATCGACGCCCCCGCCGCAAGCTATTCCGCCGGAAGCTGGACATTCCGGAACATTACCGAACGCTCCATCGCTCCGCCTCCGATGGGCATCTCCGGGGTGGACCGTTACCCCCTCATGACCATTTCCTTGAGCAAAACCCCGGAAGATTTCAGGACCCCTCGTCCGCGCACCGAGGAGATGGGATACCGCGAACTGGCAGGGCAGGTCCACAAACTGGAAAACGAAGGCTTCAACCCCACCCGTTTCAGAGTCGATCTCCAAGCCCGCCTGGCAACGCCCTTTGCCAACCTCATCATGGCCTTTCTCGGAATCCCCTTTGCCCTGCACAAGGGACGCGGGGCCAATCTTGCCGTGGGAATCGCCCTGAGCGTCGGCATCGGCATCACCTACCACATCATCCAGGCAATGCTCCTGGCCTTCGGCTACGCCGCCGTCGTCCCTCCCCTGGTCGCGGCCTGGTCCGCCAACCTTCTCTTCGCCCTGATCGGCGTCTGGCTCCTGCTAACAGCAAGAGACTAACCCCCCCCAGGCCAGTTGTCGCGGATTTCCCCGTACCGCCCGCGCTCCACCTACACGAAGCATGGAGAAGCGGCAATTGCCTTGTGGGCGCCCCTTTTTGTGGTTCAATTAGAACAGAACCTCAACTCAAGGATGGCGCCATGCATTTTGTCCGAATATTCCTTGCCCTGGGGCTGGTCCTCCCGGTCGTCTCCCTGGCCCAGGAAATCACCGCCGTCTACCCGGCCAGAACGGTCCCCGGAGGGTCCGTAACGATCACCGGCGGCCCCTTTGGCGAAGACGCCCTGGTGGTCCTCGGCGACCAGGCCGTGGAGCCGAAAGACAGGCAGACGGACAAGCTTGTTTTCACCGTCCCGGCCCTGCTGGAGGGCGAATACACCCTGCTGGTACAGGAGGGCGAGTCCGTCTCGGCAGGCACGCACACCCTCACGGTCATCGAACCGACCCCCCGAATCATCTCCCTCGACCCGCGCAACCTCGAAACCTGCTCACTCGATCCCGACCACCGTGTGGTCGCGGAGATCCACCATGTGCTCCCCGGCGCCAGCCTCCTGCTGGACAGCAAGATCCTGCCCCACGAAAGGATCGACCAGGGCCGTCTCGCCTTCAGGCCCCCTTCCCTGGCGGCCGGCATCTACGGCATCCAGGTGGTCAATCCCGGCGGAGCCCGCTCTCTCCCCCAATCGCTGTGGGTCAACGACATCCCGAAAATCGACAGCGTGACCCAGGGCGAGGATTTCGTCAGCTACTACCAACTGATCATCACCGGGAAGAACTTCTTTCCCAACTCGGCCCTCGTCGTCACCGAAAGCGCGATCGGCTTCTCCGACACCCCTCCCCAGCAGAATTTCATCTTTTCAAAGGCACCATCGACCGCGCGGGGATTCCAGAGAATCGGTGACCACACCGTCTACGTCGACTGCGCCACACTCATCTACAACCGCTATCCCTACAGCAGCCAACCCAAGGACCTGACCCTGCTTATCGTCAATCCCGACGGCAAGAGGACTGCAAACCACCACCTGTCGGCCCCCTGAGAACTTCGTGGCGCCGTGTCTCAGAAGCTGGCCATCCGTAATAGGGGCTCGACTTTCTTTCAGGTAAGGAGCCGGGCAAAACAAGAAAGCCCCGCCGGATCGGCGGGGCTTTCTTGTCCTCGGGTATCTGAGCGGCCTAGTAGCGGTAATGGTCGGCCTTGTACGGCCCCTCGACGGGGACACCGATGTAGTCCGCCTGCTCCTGGGTAAGAGTGGTGAGCCTCGCTCCGAGCTTGTCGAGGTGCATCCGGGCGACCTTCTCGTCAAGATCCTTGGGCAGAACGTAGACCTCGTTGCCGTAATTCTCCCCCTTGGTGAAGAGCTCGATCTGGGCGATGACCTGATTGCTGAAGGAGTTGGACATCACGAAGGAGGGGTGGCCGGTCGCGCAGCCGAGGTTGAGGAGGCGTCCCTCGGCGAGGATGATGACGGCGTGGCCGTCGGGGAAAACCCACTGGTCGAGCTGGTTGCCGTGCTCCTGGGGGTTTTTGATATTGATCTTGCGGATCCCCTCGACCTTGGCGAGACCGGCCATGTCGATCTCGTTGTCGAAATGGCCGATGTTGCCGACGATGGCGTTGTGCTTCATCTGCGCCATGTGACCGGCGGTGATGATGTGGTAGTTGCCCGTGGTGGTGACGAAGAGATCGGCCTCGGAGACGACGTCGTTGAGGGTCTTGACCTCGTACCCTTCCATCAGCGCCTGCAGGGCGCAAATCGGATCGATCTCGGTAACGATGACCCGAGCGCCCTGCCCTCGCAGCGACTGGCAGCATCCCTTGCCGACATCGCCGTAGCCGCAGACGACGGCGACTTTTCCGGCGAGCATGACGTCGGTGGCGCGCATGATGCCGTCGACGAGGGAGTGGCGGCAGCCGTAGACGTTGTCGAACTTGCTCTTGGTCACCGAGTCGTTGACGTTCATCGCCGGGAAGGGGAGTGAGCCCTCCTTGGCGAGGTGATAGAGGCGGTGGACGCCGGTCGTCGTCTCTTCGGTGACCCCTTTGATCGAATCGCGCACCGCCACCCAGTCGACCCGTTTTTTTGCGATGGAGTCTTTGAGGCACGTCACAAGCTCGACCCAGTCCTCCGGATCATCGGCCCCCAATTCGGGTACGCCGGAGGCCTGCCAGGTTGCCCCTTCGAGAACCATCATGGTCGCGTCGCCGCCGTCGTCGAGGATCATGTTCGGCAACTCGCCGCCGGGCCAGCTCAATGCCTGTTCAGTGCACCACCAATACTCTTCAAGGGTCTCGCCCTTCCAGGCGAAGACCGGGATGCCGGCGGCGGCAATGGCGGCGGCGGCGTGGTCCTGGGTCGAAAAGATGTTGCACGAGGCCCAGCGAACTTTGGCCCCAAGGGCGACAAGGGTCTCGATGAGGACCGCGGTCTGCACCGTCATGTGAAGCGAACCGGTGATGCGCGCCCCGGCGAGGGGCTGGGAGGCTGCGTACTCCTCGCGCAGGGCCATGAGCCCCGGCATCTCCACTTCGGCCAGTTCGATTTCCCGACGCCCGAACTCGGCCTGCCCCAGATCGGCCACCTTGAAATCTACTGCTTTTTTAATTGTTTGCATGGTCATTCCTGCTCCTTTTTCTTAAATTTCAGATCCCTTAGAAAACCTGCACTAAACAGGGCCATCCTTGCGGGCCGAAAGGAGAAACACGCCTTGGCCCCCCGGGCTGTCAATGTCCCTGTACCGTTCCACCTGAAACCCGCCTGCCGCCAGCCAACCCTCCAGTTCGGACCGTTCAAAACCGAGCCACTGATCGGCGAGGCGCTCCCGTACCCATTCCATGTCGTGTCGCCGCAGGTCGGCAATGACCAGGACGCCGGTCGGGGAAAGCACCCTGCTCAACTCCTTGAAGACCACGGCCGGCCGCGGAGAATGGTGGAGCACCATATTGAGAAGAGCCACCTCCACCTCCCCGTCTGAAAGTGGGAGATGAGACAGCTCGCCGAGCCGAAAATCGACCCCTTCGAGGCATTCTTCGTCTGCGCGTTCCCGGGCCTTTTCGAGCATCGCCGCGGAGTGGTCGACGGCAACGACCAGCGGCGCCTTTTCACACAGCCCCCCCAGCAAGGCTCCCGTGCCGACTCCGGCTTCCAGCAGAGCCCTGCAGGGCCGAATGCTGTCGAGAAGGTCACGACGGTATGGGGGCAAGGCCAGGATGCGTGAGGTCAACTCGTCCCATTGCCGGGCATGCCGATCGAAGAACACCCGACTCTTTCGGCGCCTCTCTTCGAGAACGCGCGACAATCCTTCGAGGTCCTGCAGATGCCCCTCCAGGTTGCCCTGTCTCGATTAGAGACTCGGCCAGATCTCGCCAAGCAGGCTGTTGCCCCCAGCGAGCCGATAATATCCCCAGGTCCCCTGGCGCTTGACCGAAAGGATTCCGGCCTCGAGGAGAATCTTCAAATGCCGGGAAATACGCGACTGCCCCATGCCCAGGATGGTGGTCAATTCCTGCACGGTGAACTCTCCGCGGGAGAGAACCCCGACCAAACGCAAGCGGGTCGCATCGGATAGAGCCTTGAGGGTGGTCAACACATTCATCCGCCTTGTCGATTTAGATAAATCAATTTTTCTTGATATATCACGACTTCGTCGGACCAACAAGCAAAAACCGGTCAAAACCGGTCGTCAGATAGGAGGGCAATCCCCCTCAGATAGGTCATGAAACATGAGGAGCCCGCCAGATACACCCTAAAAGCAAGGGCAGGCTGACCCGCACTATCGTTTCATTCTGGTGGGGTTCACGGCTTGTACGGCCACATGAAAAGGCGGAGCACGCGATCCGCCTTTTCATGAATTACATGTTCTTACCCGGAGCCCTAGAACAGAGACAGGTTGACCGTGTGGATTCTCCCGGTATCGACCTCCCGGAGCTGCAATCTCAGTGCGCTGGCCGTGGGCGCTTCCCCCGGGAAGAAAAGGAATCCTCGACCGAGGCTGCCCGGCTGCACGGCCTGATTCACCAGAGACTTGTTGGCCAGATCGCGGGATATCTGCCGGCCGGCCTCCTCGGAGGACCCCTCCTGACTGCCGCCGATCACGGCCCCGCCGGCGCCGCCGACAGCGGCACCCTTTGCCGTGCTCGTCCCGACGTTCTCGCCGGTCAGGATGCCGATAGCGGCACCGACCACGGCGCCGCCGGCCGCGCCGAGCAACGACCCCTTGCCGGCCCCCTTGGCAATACGGGCATATTCAGAGCTGCCCTCTACCCGCTGATAAGCGGTCCGGCTGTCAAGAAGGTTCCACAAATTGCCCTGATTATCGATCAGGAACGTCTGCTCTGGCACTACGGTCAGGCTGTGGGGGCCTGCGTTGTCCATGACAACCTGGACCGGCAGTAGTCCCGCGCTTCGGATATCGAAACCGAAGGCCTCCTTGGCGGCCGCCTTGTCGGCATAAGGCTGGGCGCCGATCTGGGCCCCAGCGGCGGCCTGCATGTTGGGATAAGCGGCCGGGAGACGGAAGGAGACCTCCTGGCTCTTGTAGGAGGTGCAGGAGAGGATCAACAGGGAGGCACAGAAAATGACCGCAACGAGCAGGGTGTGCTTTTTCATATCGAGGGCCCCTTTTGTAATAGCGTTGAATTCTTTCCTCTACTCTAGCACACCGGCCCTCGTCGGCAACACCCCGCCACCCTTCCGGGAATGCCGAAAACTCATTAAGACTAATGGGTTATCCAAGGTCGGCCGCCCCGGCCAATACGATCAGGGTCGCCGTGCCGTGAGCGACGAGTTGCCCCTGCCTGTTTTCAACACTAACGGACAAAGAGGCGGTACGCCGGCCGAGGTGAAGGAGCTCGGAGCGTGCCACAAGACGCTCCCCGAAGCCTGCCGGGCGCNGCGTTGGCCGATTCCATGGTCGCGGGTTTCATTCCCCCTCCTCGTCCTTGTTCTCGACGTTGACCGACCGCGGGGTCGACTTCGCCGCGCCCGCTTTCCTTCCCATAGTGCCCTCCACCGCCAGGGCATAAAGATGAGCGCAGCAAAACCATATGCGGGTCAGCAATGCGGCGGCCGCCCTCCCCGGAGGATGGTCGGTCAACCGCTCAAACCACGGTTCGAAGGCATCCAGTACGGAAGTCCGCCCCTCTCCGGGAGGGATTCCCTTCCGGAAATTGCGCCGCACATCGAAAAAAAAGGCGATCTGCCACGCGTTGGGCCGCACATAGCCACCGGTGCGATACCAGATGAGAAGTCGCTGGCGCAGGGGGAGGGATTTCAGAATTTCGCGGAATTTCCGTAGAAAGGGAAGCAGCCGGAGCCGCTCGGTGCGGCCCTGGCTTCGATAGAGACCAGGGAGTTCGGCAAGGCATGCGGTCCAGCCGATAAAGACTGAATTCATGATCAGCGCGTTCAGCACCTGCCTCTCGAACAGCCCCTCGGCCTCGAAGCGTCGGGCGGAGGTCGAGATTTCCAGGGGCAGGAGCACCCAGGCCCCCTCCCGGCGGATCGTCTCGGCCAGAAGAGTGTCCTCAAGGAGCCCCAAATCGGAATCGAACGGGCCGACGTCCTCAAAGAAGGAACGTCCCATCAGAAACCCCTGGTCGCCGTGGGTGCAGCCCGGCCTGTCCAGACACGCCTTGGCTTCGTAATAGTAGTAAGAGAGGGAGGGAGAATCGCCAAGCCTTGAAAAACGGAGGGGGAAATGACCCGCCACCCGGCGGCTTCCGCGCAATTGACACTCCTGCTTCAACGCCGCCAGGCCGGTCGCCAGGGCCTCGGCCCTCTCGAAACGGGAGTCAGCATGAAGAAAGAGCAGGTATTCCCCACGGGCGATTGCGACCCCTGCGTTGAGCTGCCGGGCCCTGCCCCGTTCGGAGCGAAGGATGCGAAAAGGAAAATTCGCCTGCGCCGCAAGACCTTCCAACGCCTCCAGGCTGCCGTCGTCCGAGCCCCCGTCAACGGCGACCACCTCGAAGGCCACCCCCCGCTGGGCGTCCAGGCTAGCGACCAGCGCCGGCAGGGTGTCACGCTCGTTGAGGACGGGAATAACGATACTGAGAACGGGTTCGGCCACGTCTTGCCCTTTTCAGGAGGTTACCGCCCATCCTAACCGCCTGAAATCATTCCCGCAAGACCTTCAAGGTAATTCTTTATGTTGGGCCGGCCGATATTTTTTCAGCCAGAGAAGAAAACAGAATAAAAAAAGGGCGCCCCATATCGGTTCGCCCTTTCGCATTGCAATTCTTTTCTTTTGGCCCTACAGCCCGGCACGCGCCTTCAGCGACTCGGCCCGATCGGTCCTCTCCCAGGTGAACTCGGGGAGTTCTCGCCCGAAGTGGCCGTAGGCCGCGGTCTTGCGATAGATGGGCCGCAGCAGGTCGAGAACCTGGATGATCGCCGCGGGGCGCAGGTCGAACTCTTCCTGGGCGATGCGGGCGATGTCGTTGGAAGGGATCTTCCCCGTGCCGAAGGTGTTGATCATCACCGAAACCGGCTCGGCCACACCGATAGCGTAGGCGAGCTGCACCTCGCACTTATCGGCGAGGCCGGAAGCAACGATGTTCTTGGCGACATAGCGGGCCATGTAAGAGGCGCTGCGATCGACCTTGGAGGGATCCTTGCCGGAGAAGGCGCCGCCACCGTGGGAGCCCTGCCCGCCGTAGGTGTCGACGATGATCTTGCGCCCGGTCAGGCCGCAATCGCCCATCGGCCCGCCGATCACGAAGCGGCCGGTAGGGTTGACGAAGTACTTGGTCCTCTCGTCGAGCAGTTCGGCGGGAATGACCTTTTTGATAACCTCCTCGACAATCCCCTCCTTGAGGGTCTCGTAGGTGACCTCGGGAATGTGCTGAGAGGAGACGACCACCGTATCGACGCGAATCGGCTTGTCGTTGATGTATTCGATGGAGACCTGGGACTTGCTGTCGGGACGCAGGAAGGTCAGCAGACCGCTCTTGCGCACCTCCGCGAGGCGCTGGGTGAGCTTGTGAGCGAAGGTGATCGGCATCGGCATCAACTCGGGGGTTTCGTTGCATGCGTAGCCGAACATCAGGCCCTGGTCACCGGCGCCCTGCTCGAGGAACATCCCCTCCCCCGCGGTCACTCCCTGCGAGATATCGGGCGACTGGCGATCGACCGAGGTGATGACGGCGCAGGTCTCCCAGTCGAAGCCCATGGAGGAGTCGTCGTAGCCGATCTCCTTGATGGTCTGGCGCACGATCTCGGGATAGTCGATGCGAGCGTTGGTGGTGATTTCCCCGGCGATCATGGCCATTCCGGTGGTCACCAAAGTCTCGCAGGCGACGCGGGATTTGGGATCCTGGGTCAGGATGGCATCGAGGATGGCGTCGGAGATCTGGTCGGCAACCTTGTCAGGATGCCCTTCGCTGACGGACTCGGAAGTGAAGAGAAAATCGGTCATGGCCATGAAATCGGCTCCTCCTAAGAAAGATTTCGTTTTATTCCAAGCTAAACAATCTAGTGGGAACCCGGGCTTTTGTCAAGATTTTCCCAGCGATAGACGCTAGTTGGGGATGAAGGCCTGGCGACTTTCGATGCGGTAGAGCAGTCCGGTCAGCAGACGCACCGTATTTTCAAGATCGGCAAGACAGAGGAGCTCAACCGGCGAATGCATGTAGCGTAGCGGAACGCTGACCAGCGCCGTGGCCGCCCCCCCGCGGGAGACCTGCATGACGTTGGCGTCGGTGCCCGTGGCCCGGGGCGCGCCGGCGACCTGGAAGGGGATCTCCTCCTCCCGGGCGACGCGCAGCAGCAACTCGAAGAGGGCCGGGTTGATGTTCGCCCCCCGGGCGAGGATGGGGCCGGCGCCGACCTTGGTCTCACCGGCCTCTTTTTTGTCAATGTCGGGCACGTCGGTGGCGACCCCCACCTCCACGGCGATCCCCACGTCGGGGTTGACCCCGTAGGCGCTGGTGGTCCCGCCGCGCAGGCCGAGTTCCTCCTGGACCGTGGAGACCCCATAGAGCTCAACGGGGGCGGGACCGCGGCGGCGGACCTCCTGAAGGATCCTGGCCACGATGAAGGCTCCCATCTTGTCGTCGAAGGCCCGGGAGGTGACCCGGTCGCCCTGCAACCGCTCGAGGCCGACGGCAAAAGTCGCCGGGTCGCCGACGGCCACGATTTTCTCCGCCTCTTCCCGACTGGAGACACCGATATCGATGAACTGGCTCTTGAACTTGACCACCGTCTCGCGGTCCTTGGGATCGATGAGATGAATCGGCTTCTTGCCCACCACCCCCAGCACGGGCCCGCCGACAGTGTGAACGGTGACCCGCTGACCCGGCACGAGGTGGGCGTCCACCCCCCCGATGGGGGCGAAATAAAGGAACCCGCCCTCGTCGATGTAGCGGATCATAAAGCCGATCTCGTCGCAGTGACCGGCCAGCATGACCCGGGGCAGGTCCTCGCCTTGGCCCCCGATGCGGGCAATGACGTTGCCCATCACGTCGGTGCGCACCTCGTCGGCGACACCGCCCAGCTCACGTCGCACAATGCGCTGGGCAGGCTGTTCGAAGCCCGAGGGGCTGGGGGTCTCGACGAGTTCCTTGAAAAAGGCGAAGTCCTTGTCTTTCACGGGGAAATTCCTCCTGGAGGATTGAGTATAATTCGATATCAGAAGAAACCGGGTCCGCAGCCCTCCCTCACGCAGAGGCGCAGAGAAAAGCTATTACTGGGTCTGGATCCCAAGATCCTTTTCCTGTCAGGTAGTTCAAAAAAAATCGGCCTCTCGCCCGTTCGCTATCGCTCACTCAAGTCGCAAAGCCGCAAAGTAAAACTTTGAGACTGGGGTTTTTTGCCCTTCTTGGCGTCTTTGCGGTCTTGCGTGGGGCGGGTTCAGCCCTGGGCCTTGCGCACCAGTTCCTCGGCGTTGCGACGGGCCTGCTCGAACTGCTCCTCCGTCATTCCCGCCCCAAGAGCGACCAGGCGGGCGGTCTCCAGGGAAGAAAGGTCGCCTGGGCTGTGACTGTCAGAGTTCACCACCAGTTTGGCGCCGGCCTCCAGGGCGACCCGCGCAACGTGGCCGTTGGTCAGGCTGTGCCCCTTGCGGGTGGTGATTTCCAGGCAGATGCCGCGCTTTGCCGCGAGAGCGGCCTCCTCGGCGCTGATCAGGCCGGGGTGGGACAGGATGTCGATGTCGGCCTCGAGGGCCGCCCGGTTGGTCCCGGGAGCGACGGGCTCGACGATCGTCTCGCCGTGGCAGACCACGATCCGCGCACCGAGGGCCCGGGCCTCCCGGGCGACCCCGGCGATCATGGACGGGGGCACGTGGGTCAGCTCGATGCCGGGCAAAACGGTCAGCCCCCATGCCGCGCCGAGATCGGCGACCACCTTCACGATGCGGGGGATGATCAGGTCGATATTGGAGGGATCCCCGTGGTCGGTGAGAGCGATCGCTCGGTACCCTGCCACCGCCGCACGCCGGGTCAGCTCAGCCGGAATCAGCTCTCCGTCGCTGAAGATCGTATGAGTGTGCAGATCGATCATGGTGCCTCCTCAGGCCGCCTCTCCCAGTTGGGAGTTGCGGAAGTCGGTGGTGATGCGGACGGGAACGACCTGGCCCACGAGTGTCTTTTCCCCCTGGAAATTGACGATCCGGTTCCAGGTGGTGCGCCCGAATATCTGGTCTCCGCCCTGACGGCTCTCCCCCTCGACCAGCACCGGCAGAACACGGCCCACGTCCTGGGCCCAAGTCTGGCGGCTGATCTTCTCCTGCAGGGCGAGCAGCCGATCGAAGCGGTCCTGTTTCGCTTTCGCCGAGAGGGAATCGGGCATCTGAGCCGCCGCGGTTTGGGGCCGCGAGGAATAAAGAAAGGAAAAGACGTCGGCGTAGCCCACCTCCTCCATCAGCTCGAGAGTCGCAGCAAAATCGTTCTCGGTTTCCCCGGGGAAACCGACAATGATATCGGAGGTCAGTCGAATCTGCGGGCAGGCCGCCTTGAGGCGGGCGACCTTGGCCAGGTAGTCCTGGCCGGTGTAGCCGCGGTTCATCATTTCGAGAATCCGGTCCGACCCACTCTGGACCGGCAGGTTAATGTGCTTGCAGAGCTTTTCCAGGTCGCCGAAGCAGTCGATCAGTTCATCGGAAAGGTCCCTGGGGTGGGATGTGGTGAAACGGATGCGCTCGACCCCGTCCACCTCGTGGACACGGCGCAGAAGATCGGCAAAAGAGACCTCGCCGGGCTCCTTGCGGCCGTAGGAATTGACATTCTGTCCGATAAGGGTGATCTCCCGCACCCCCCCGGCAGCCAGTTCGCATACCTCTGCGAGAATCTCGTCGCTGGGCCGGCTGACCTCCCGTCCGCGCACATGAGGCACGACGCAGTAGGAGCAGAAGTTGTCGCACCCCTGCATGACGGTCACAAATCGGGAGACCGTGTCCCCCACGGCCCTCTTCGGAAAGAGTTGCAGACGGGTCTCCCGGTCGAGGAACTCCGTCTCGATCCTGCGTACCCGGCGCCCCTCGACCTCCTGCACCATGTCGGGGAGCTTGTGAATGTTGTGGGTGCCGAAGACCAGATCGAGGTAGCGCACCTTCTCCAGCAGGCGTTCGCCTTCCTGCTGGGCGACGCACCCCCCCACCCCGAGGATCAGACCGGGGTTGCGGTCCTTAAGGGGCTTGAAGCGGCCGAGGTGGCCGTACACCTTGCGCTCGGCCTTGTCCCGAATCGAGCAGGTGTTGAGCAGGATCAGGTCGGCCTCATCGGCGGCCTCGACCTGCCGATACCCGATGCCCTGAAGCAGGTCGACGATCCGCTCCGAATCGACCACGTTCATCTGACACCCGAAGGTCTCCAGGTAGAATTTCCTGTTCGTTTCCCTGTCCACTCGGAATAATTCCTTCTCTTTAGGGTCAAAAGTGAAAGGGTAATCAACAGGAAGGGCAAAAGTCAAACCAAAAGGCCCCGCGGAAGGGCCAGAACGGGGGAATTCATCAGATATAGAGCTCCCGGGGCATGGCTTCCTCGACCAGGTCGGTCATCTTGCGGGGGTACTCGATACAGCAAAGAACCAGGGTGAGCGGCGGTGTTCCGCCCCGAACCCGCACCGTCCCGAGGTGTTCTCCCAGGGGGTTGAGCCGAAAACCGGTCACCTCGCCCAAGGCAAGGCTCCCCAGGCGCCGGCGGAAGAGCCCCCTCTGGACGAGGATCCTCCTGTCGGTCACGGCGTAATAGACCCTCTCCCATTCCAGGCGGGCAACAACCAGGTGACCGAAGGCCATGTATATGGAAAGAAGCAGAAAAGGTATCGGGATCAGTGGATAAAGCCGGGAACCGTAGTCACGCCCCAGTTCGATGCCTGCCCAGGTCCACCAAAGACAAATAGCCAGCAACAACAGACCGAACAGTGAATGCCGCCAGTTGCGGAATGAATAGCAGCGCGGTGCCGGACGCCCCTGCCAGCGCACCTCCTCCCCGGGATCGAGGTGGACGGACCAGTTCATCGACCTCCCTCCAGGGCCCGGCTCCGCTCAGCGGCGGCCTGTCCCATCTCGCCCCTGGGATCGGCCTGGGCCACGGCCCGGTACAGCTCGAGGGCCTTCTGCACCTGGCCCTCTTTTTCGTAGGCCTGGGCCAAGAAAAACGCCCCCTGCATGGTCGGCAGGAGCTGCATGCTCGATTCGAGTTCGCGGACCGCCTGCGCGGCCTGGCCCCGTTGCAGCAGGACGTATCCGAGCCCGAGCCGAGACTGGTAGTACTTCCCACCGAGTTGAACGGCCCGGCTGAGGTGAATGCGGGCCGAGTTGAGATCATCGGCCTTGAGATAGGCCAGGCCCAGGCCGGTGAGGATCAGGGACTCGTCGGGCGCCGCGGCTGCGGCCTGCAGATAGGTGGCGATGGCTTTGTTCAGGTCGCCTTCCTGCTCCAGGCGGCGGGCCTGGTCGTAGATCTCGTACCCCCCCTTTGCCTGGCGCAACCGCGCCGTCGCCGATTCAAAGGGCTGGCGCAGAAGAGAATAACGCTCTTGGGTCAGGGCCTGGGGATAGGCGCTTCGGATGTAGTCCTGGTTGTCCAGCATGCGATCCTTGGAGAAGGGATGGGTTCGAAAAAGTCCCGTCAGCCACATCGGCTCCGCACCGCCCTCGAGCTGCCGGTAAAAGTATTCCTGGACCTGGACCGCTCCCAGAGGGTTGTAACCGGCCTGGACCATGTAGTCAATGCCGAGCTGGTCCGACTCCCTCTCCTGGCCGCGGCTGTACGAATTCTCCAACAGCCCGGCGGTCAGCTCCCCGGCCTGCTGGGCCAATGGCCCGTAGGCGGTGTTGCCTGCGACCCCGGAGAGAACCGCCAGGCCCACGTTGAAGAGGGTTCCCCGCTGCAGCCCCTGCACGGAATGCCGGGCGGTGACGTGACCGACCTCGTGACCGAGCACCGACGCCAGCTGGGCCTCGTTCTCCAGGTTGCTCAGAAGCCCGCGACTGATGGCGATAAACCCTCCGGGCAGGGCAAAGGCGTTGGGCGAAGAGTCGTTGACCACCGCAAAACGATACGGCAAGTCGGGCCGGTGGCTGAGCCTGCCCAGGCGTTCACCGACCCGGTTCACATAGGCGCTCAGCTGGGGGTCGGGATACTCCCCCCCCATCTCCTGCACAGCCTGGGGGAAGGCCTTCTCGCCGAGGGCGATCTCCTGGGGAGTGGACACCGATACAAGTGACAGTTCCTGCTTGCCGGTCACCGGATTAACGGCACATCCGGCCAGGACAGCGAAACCGCCGATCAGCAATACGGACAGCAGACACCGGAAGAAACGCATGGCGAAACTCCTTGGCAGCAGTGGAAGGTTTCTCGACTGTAAAAGATTATAGGGCATTGCCCGGCCGCGCAAGAGTGTTCGGTCGATTTGAAAGCCCTCCCCCTCTTCGACAAAGACAGCCGGCTATTTTTTTCTGGCCTTTCATTCGCATTCTGACATATAGTCGTAAGGTTTGCCGGACGGAGGATCTCCCCCGTCCAATACCACCATAGGAGCTTTACCCCCATGCCGCAAAACATACGCAACATCGCCATTATCGCCCACGTCGACCACGGCAAAACCACCCTCGTGGACGCCATGCTCAAGCAGTCCGGCGTGTTCCGGGAGAATCAGGTCATTACCGAGCGGGTGATGGACAGCAACGACCTTGAGAAGGAGCGGGGAATCACCATCCTCTCCAAGAACCTCTCTATTCACCACGGGGGGCTCAAGATCAACATCGTCGACACCCCCGGCCACGCCGACTTCGGCGGAGAGGTGGAGCGGGTCCTGAAGATGGTGGACTCGGTCCTGCTGCTGGTCGACGCCTTCGACGGGCCGATGCCCCAGACTCGCTTCGTGCTCAAAAAGTCCCTCGATCTCGGCATCCGGCCGATCGTGGTCATCAACAAGATCGACCGCCCCGGCGCCCGGCCCGAGGAAGTCGTGGACATGGTCTTCGACCTCTTCTGCGAGCTCAACGCCGCCGAAGAGCAGCTCGACTTCCCCGTCGTTTACGCCAGCGCCAAGCAGGGCTTCGCCAAGCGCGAACTCGAAGACGACTCGGTCAACCTCGAGCCCCTCTTCAAGATGATCGCCGAGCGCGTCGCTCCCCCGGAGGCCGACCCCGAAGCCCCCTTTCAGATGCTGGTCACCACCATCGCCTACAACGACTATATCGGCCGCATCGCCACCGGGAAGATTTTCAACGGCCGGATCCGGGCCGGGGAGACGGTCGCCCACGTCGACAAGGACGGTACCGTCAAAAAGGGACGCATCAGCAAGCTCCTCGGCTACGAGGGGCTCAACCAGGTGGAACTCCAGGAGGCCGTCGCGGGGGACATCGTCACCATCGCCGGCTTCGAAGAGATCAGCATCGGCGAGACCCTGGCCGCAGCAGACAACCCCATCGCCCTGCCCTACCTCGCCATCGACCAGCCGACCCTGTCGATGAACTTCATGGTCAGCGACTCCCCCTTCGCCGGCAGAGAGGGGAAGTACGTCACTTCCCGCAACATCCGGGATCGCCTGATGAAGGAGTTGCGTACCAACGTTTCCCTGCGGGTCGAGGACACGGAGACCACGGACACCCTCAAGGTCTCCGGCCGCGGGGAGTTGCACCTGTCGATCCTCATCGAAAACATGCGCCGCGAGGGGTTCGAACTCTCCGTCTCCAAGCCCGAGGTCATCTTCCGGGATATCTACGGCGTCCGTTCCGAACCGATGGAGTACCTGGTCATCGACGTCCCCGAGGAGCACCAGGGGACCGTCATCGAAAAACTCGGCACCCGCAAGGCGGAGATGGTCTCCATGCAGCCGATGGACGGCACAAATCGCCTCGAATTCGTCATTCCCGCCCGGGGACTCATCGGTTTCCGGACAGAGTTCCTCACCGACACCCGGGGAACCGGCGTCATGAACCACACTTTCCACGAGTACGCTCCCTACAAGGGCCCCATTGCCGGACGCAAGAACGGCGTACTGATCTCCATCGACACCGGTGACACGGTCTCCTACTCCCTGTTCAACCTGCAGGACCGCGGGACCCTCTTTGTCGGTCCCGGAACCGCTGTCTACGAAGGGATGATCATCGGGCAGCACGCCAAGGACAACGACCTGGTCGTCAACGCCTGCAAGGGCAAGAAACTGACCAACGTCCGCGCCTCCGGAACCGACGAATCGACCAAAACCTCGACCCCGACCACCCTCTCCCTGGAGCAGGCCCTGGAATACATCGCCGAAGACGAACTCGTCGAGGTCACCCCCGAGTCGATTCGACTGCGCAAGAGGTACCTCGACGCCACCGAAAGAAAGAAAAGAGAAAAGAAAAAGCCTTGATCCCGGCCGCGCCTTGGAACATGAAAAGCCCCGATTTTCGGGGCTTTTTTTTTGTTGACGTTGTTTTAAACCGGAAAGCGAAAAAAAAGTTTATTTTTTTTGCGCGCTTTTCACCACTTACCACGAAATTCGAAGGGTTAAATCATAATACCGGTTTATAGGGTCGAATAATCAATGGTTTCAGCCAGTTAACGTTTTCCCGCCTCCCCCTTGTGGGTATTTTTAACGTATACAATAAACAGTCGGTATGTACAACAAAACAAAATAGGCATAACAAGCTGTTTTTAAAAGGGTTTTAGGTTTTTTTGTCCTTGCGCTCCGGAAATGTGCCTAGTATATTCATTACAAGTTATAGGGAATATCAACAGAGTGGCACACAAAAAACACGGAGAACGGTCATGGAATGCCCCATCTGCAAGAGAAAGAATCACGTAGAGATCGACACACATTCCGACGGCTTTGCTGAGAACCTGCAAGAGTGCGGTGACTGCGGGGCCCTCTGGACCAGCAAGGAGGGCAAGGAGATCATCGTCCACGGAGCTACCCAGCTCGCCGCATCCAACAGCTGAGACCAAGAGCACGCATCCTAATCGTCATCCGTACAGCGGCCATCCTGAACCACGGCTTTCGGTGCGGAAGGGGCTCCCCCCAGAGGGAGCCATTGCATCGCTCGCGCCTTTTCCGTCGGCGAAAGAAAGTGCGGCCCCGATTGAGCTTACCCTGACGCCCCGGGAGAACCCCGGGGCGTCTTGTATTTTCGGGCTTCATGATCGAACCCCCATGGCTAACCCTAGAGGTTCTCCCCTTTACGGCCGTATCGCCCGAAGGAGTGGCGCTCCGGCATGAACCATGGTATGAATCAAAGGACGATCGCCGCAGGGAGAGACCATGAACAAGACCCTTTTCGATACCGTCGCCATCGGCACCCTGAAAATGGCCAACCGTTTCGTGCGGAGCGCCACCTGGGAGGGGATGTGCGAACCCGACGGAACCCCCACCCGGCGGCTGGCCCAATTCTACGCCCGACTGGCCCGGGGTGGAGTCGGCCTGATCATCACCGGTTACACCTTTGTCCGCCCCGACGGCAAGCAGCTGCCGGGAAAAATGGGGATCCACTCCGACGCATTGATTCCAGCCCTGGCCGCCCTTCCGCATGCCGTTCACGAGGCCGGAGGGCGCGTCTTCTGCCAACTCGTGCACGCCGGAGGCCAGACTTCCTCCAAGACCATCGGCACAACGCCCCTGGCCCCCTCATCCGTTTCCAATCCCAATTTCCCCGAAACCCCACGGGAGCTGTCTGAAGAGGACATCGCCGCCCTGGTCGAGGCCTTCGCACAGGGGGCGCGCCGGGCCAAGGAAGCAGGTTTCGACGGAGTACAGCTCCATGGTGCCCACGGCTACCTCATCAACCAGTTCCTTTCCCCTCTGACCAACCGCCGCAGCGACCGATACGGCGGTTCGCTTTTAAATCGCATGCGTTTTCTCGAAGAGACTTTCCTGGCTGTGCGTCGGGCCGTCGGTCCCGGCTACCCTGTCACCATCAAGCTCAACGCTGCCGACAACCTCCCGGGCGCTCTGGAGATAGACGACAGCGTTCGGGTGGCGATTCGCCTTGAGGAGATGGGCATTGATGCCATCGAGGTCAGTTCAGGCACCGCCGCCTCGGGGGATCTCTCCCCGGTGCGCCAGGGAATCGAAAGCGAGGAAAAAGAGGCCTACAACGCACCTTTTGCCCAGAGCATCAAGAAGAAAATCAACATCCCGGTGATGGTCGTCGGGGGTCTGCGCTCCTGCTCGGTCATGCAGAATCTCCTGCGGGACGGCGTCGCCGACATGTTCGCCCTCTCCCGCCCCCTGATCCGCGAACCTGACCTCGTGTCGCGTTGGCGGCAGGACCCGACCCACCGTGCCACATGCACCTCCTGCAACGGGTGCTTCCGACCGGGTCTCAAGGAAGGAGGAATATACTGCGTCCTCGACCGCAAGGGCTAAAAGTACCTTGGCCCGCGAAAGCCGGCGCCCCTCCCATCGTCTTGGGAAACATGGCTTTTCTCTGCCTTCCCGTTCCCCGCTAAATTCCTTGAAAATCTTCTCGAATCCGACTATAGTGTGTCCGCTTCCCCGCCAGAGATGCGAAGTATAATGCTTTCCAGGAGGCTCCGTGGAAAAAGCTCTGACCGCCAAGGAAAAGACCATTCTGCTTTCCATCGCCCGCAAGGCGATAGAAACCCAGGTTCAAACCGGCCAGGAATACGTGGAGCCACGCGAGGAAAAAGCCCTCAACATGCGTAACGGCTGCTTTGTCACCCTCAAAAGGGATGGTGAACTCCGAGGCTGCATCGGCAACTTCCAATCAGAATTGCCCCTCTTTCGCGAAGTCGCAGAAATGGCCGTGGCTTCGTCAACAAAAGATCCTCGGTTCTACCCTTTCAAGGACGAGGACCTTAAAGATTTCACCATCGAAATCTCTGTCCTCTCACCCTTGACCAAAGTAGAGAACGTCGAAGAGATCGAGGTGGGAACCCACGGGATATACCTGGAAAAGGGGTACTACCGCGGGGTTCTTTTGCCCCAGGTCGCCACCGAGCATGGTTGGGACCGGGAGACCTTTCTCATGCAAACCTGCATCAAGGCCGGCCTGCCTACCGACGCCTGGCAGGCCGAGGATGCCGAAATCTATACGTTCAGCGCCCAGATATTCGGGGAAAAGGCCTGACTTTTCTCTGCGCCAATCGCACCGAAAACAAAAAAAAGAGGAGGCCGCCAACCCGAAGGGTTTGGCGGCCTCCTCTTTTTCAATATGTTTCCCCCCTAGGACACCCGGAACGGACAAACCCCCTCCCGAGCCAGGCCTTCCTGAAGCAGGCGGGTAAAGTCCTCCCTGGCCAGGGGCTTGCTGAAATAGAACCCCTGCATCTCGTTGCAATCCCTGGCAAAGAGAAATTCGAGCTGTTCCCTCGTTTCGACCCCCTCGGCGATGACCTTCAAATCGAGACTCTTCCCCATGACGATAATGGCCTCGACAATCGCCGCATCGTCTGAACTGGTGGTGATGTCTCTGACGAAGGACTGGGCGATCTTGATCCGATCGAAAGGGAAATTCTTCAGATAACTGAGGGAGTAATAGCCCGTGCCAAAATCGTCGATAGAGAGGTGGATTCCCCTCACCTTCAGATCGGTCAGAACCTCGATGCTTTCCGCCGCGTTCTCCATGATGATGCTTTCGGTCAACTCCAGCTCCAGGAACCCGGCATCGAGCCCGGTCTCCATGATGACCTCCTCGACCAAATCGACGAAATTGGGCTGTTTGAATTGAAGTCCGGAGATATTGACGGCCAGCCGTAACGGCGGGAAGCCCTGTTCCTGCCAGGCCTTGGCCTGGGCGCAGGCGGTTCGCAGAATCCATTCCCCAAGGGGAACGATCAGCCCCGCCTCCTCGGCCAGGGGCACAAAGGTGCCTGAGGAGACGAACCCCCTCTCCGGATGTCGCCATCGAACCAGGGCCTCCATCCCGATGACCTTGCCCGTACTCAGTTCCATCTGGGGCTGATAATGGAGGAACAGTTCGTCCCGCTTCATGGCCCCGCGCAGGTCGGTCTCGAGTTTGAGCCGCTCCATGGCCCGGATGTTCATCTCCTCGGAGAAGAACTGGTAGGTGTTTCGTCCCCGCTCCTTGGCCACGTACATGGCGGTATCGGCGTTTTTGAGAAGATGGTCGACATTTTTTCCATCCATGGGATAGAAGGCAATGCCGATACTCCCGGTGCTGTATACCTCCCTGCCCTCCAGTTTGTGGGGCAGGGCCAACTCCTGGAGAAGGTTCTGGGCGAATCCGGGCAGGCCCTCGGCGTCCTTGACGCCGGACAGGACCATGACGAACTCGTCCCCCGCCAGGCGGGCCACCGTGTCGCTCTTGCGAACCGCATCGCGCAGGCGTCCGGCCACGGACTTGAGCAGCTTGTCCCCGAAGGGGTGCCCGAGGGTGTCGTTGATGTCCTTGAAACGGTCCAGGTCGAGAAACAGGATCGCTACGACTTCCTTGCTCCGATCGGCCTGAGCCAGGGTCAGGTTCAGGTGGTCGTGAAGGAGGGTCCGGTTGGGCAGGCCGGTCAGGGTGTCGTAATAGGCCAGCTGCTGGATCTCGTTCTCGGCCCGCTTGCGGTCGGTGATATCCCTGGAGACGTGCACCACCTGCAGGACCCGCCCGGTCTCGTCCACGATGGGCGAGGTGGACACCTCCACATATTTGGTCCGTCCACCCGCGCCCCGATGGATATGCTCCACGGAGGCGTACTGGGCCTTGGCGGCCGTATCCATAAGCGGGCAGAAGTGGTCGGGAAGGGCGCAGGGGGTGTCCCTGTCATGGGTGATCTCATAGCAGGTCTTGCCGATGACCTCCTCGGCCTTCATCCCCAACTCTTCCAGGAAGACCCGGTTGACCCCGACCAGCCTGTAATCGCTGACGTCGATGATGCTGACCGCATCGTTCATGCTGTCGATGACGGTCTTGGAAAATTCGTAAGAACGCTTGAGGGCCTCCTCGGTGGCGCGACGCGCGGTGATGTCGCGGAAAATCCCCCGTGAGGACACGGGCCGTCCGTTTTCAAAGGAAAAATTAACACTCCCCTCGACGGTGATCGTCCGCCCGTCCTTGGTCTGGAAATTGGCCTCCATGCGTGCGGTCTTTTCCACGGACAGCAGGCTCTCGAACGTAGCCATGCAATGGTCGAGGCAGTCAGGGTGAATGATATCCATGACCGAGAGCTTGGAAGTTTCCTCTTCACTGTAACCGAGGGTTTCCCGCCACGCCCGGTTGGCGTAGAGGATCGTTCCATCGGGAGCAACACTCTGAATCAGGTCGCTGGCGTTTTCGAACAGATCCCGGTAGCGTGATTCGCTTTTCTGAAGGTCGCGGGTGTATTTTTTGATTTTGAAAAACCAGAATCCCAAGGAAAACCCGGCCAGCCCACCGACAAGGACAGGAATGATAAAGTTACGGCCGGAAACATCGACTCTCAGGACAAAGATATATTGAAAAGTTGCAAGGAGGCAGACGACCAACGCACCAACGACGCAGGAAAGCCCGATCTGGAACAACTCGTTTCTTCGTTTTTGGCTTTCGAATGAAGTCATTTCGATATCAATGCGCAACAGGTCAGGGGAAAGACTCAAGGGCTAAGAAATTGCACTCATTGCAGCATCAACCACCCCGCCTCAACTCGAAACGGATCGGCAACCGCACCACGCTGGCCACCGGACGCTTGCCCTGCAGGGCAGGACGAAAGCGCCACCGACCAACTGCGTCGAGGGCGGCACGGTCGAGAACCGCGTAATCAGAGTGCTCTTCGACCCAGGCCTTGGAGACCCGGCCGTCATCGCCAACCTGGGCCCGAATCCAGACCTCCCCCTCCCAGCCCCTCTGCCGGGCAATCGGCGGATAGGCCGGCGGAGCGTTTTGGCCAGGGACGATTTGAGCCTCGACCAGAACCTGTCCTTCTCCTGCGGAAGAACCCCCGTCATCCCCCTCGGGTGGGGAACCGGGCCGGTCAACGCTCTCCCCCTGTTCACTGGCATTGCCCGGGGAGGCCGCCTTGGCAGGCAGAGACATTGCGCCAGACTGTTCGTCCAAGAACCCGGCGGAAGGGACGGGCAGACTGGAAACCTCTTCTTCGACCGCCCCCCCCGATCGTTCCGACAGGACCGCCGGAATCGACTCTACAGGGGCTGAGACGGCCTCCTTGCTGGTTTCGGTGGCATCCTGCAGTTTGGACGCCACCGTTAAGGATACCTTCTTGGCGGGGCCGGGAACAACTATATTGTTCTGCCGGGCGACAGAGTCAACCGGCATGGGTCCCACGCCGGGTTCGGGGTCAATGGATGGGGAAGCGTTCCCGGGGGTCACCTCGATGAGGCCCACCTCAAGGGGCAGAGGCGTTCTGTCCCAATCATGAGGAATCCTGTAAAGGAAGACCAAGACCACCAAATGAAGGCCGAATGAGGCGAACATCCATATTCCAAGGGACTTTCCTCGCATGCCGACCGATCTCTCCCCCATACCGTGACGACTTTTTTATACGCCGTAGAATCCGGCCGGTCAAGCATTAGTCCAAAAGACGGAAGAATTCTTAAACACGACCAATCTTAAACCTGCTGAATCTTTTCAACAATCATGGTATATTCCAATCTTTTTTAATGGAGGATACTCAATGGAATGCCTTTCCCTGCGCTCGCTTCCCGCTGCCGGCACCCTGCTCAAATCGCTGAACCATCGTCTTTGCCTGTCGCTTCTTCTCGCCCTTTTCCTCGGAGCCTGTGGCGGCGGAGGAGACGGCACTGACTCGAGGCCCGGTGCCCTTTCCCTCGCGGGAACCGTCGAGGACGGGCCTATCGCAGGAGCGATCGTTCGAATCGTTGACACCGATACGGATGAAGTTTCACGCCTCTGCGGCCCCAGCGGTACGGGGCGCTGCGAAACGAAAACGGGTCCCCATGGCGCTTTTTCCTTCGAAATGGCTGAAGGGGCGAGCCTCGAACCCCTCGAAGTTGTCGCCACCGGCGGCCTGGACACCGAAACCGGGGCCGACTTCACCGGGATCGCCCTGCGGTCGTCCCTGGCCCACTTTGCAGGACTGGAGGAGTCCATCACGGTAACTCCGGCGACCTCCCTCCTGGCCGCCTCGCTTCACAGCGGGGAGAGCCCCGCAGAGGCGGAGCAGCGTATCCGTTCGTGGCTCGGGCTGAAAGCCGGAATGGCTCTCGGTGCATCGCCGTCGAGCGATCCGGAACTGCTCAAACGCTCCCTGCTCCTGAGCCGGTTGGCTCTGGAATTGAGACAGGTGGGGATAGCCGACCCCCTGGCGCACCTCGCCCGGCAGGCGGGGGAAGAGCCTCTGGTCACCGGAACCGGGTCGCTTGACCCCGGCCTGCTCGCCGATCTGGGCCTCGATGACGCCCAAATCCATTCGGCGCAAAAGCTCTACAGCGCTCTCTGCGGCGGAAGCCAACTCTCACCGGCGACCATCTTCAAACAAGCGTCGATCGCCTCCGGCTTTGCCGACGCCCTCGGCAGCCTACTGGAAGCCGGCCCCGGCAGCAGCCTCTCCGAAGAGACCCGCCTCGCGGTCGATGAAAAGTCAGACCTCATTGCAGACATGGTTTTGACCGCGGCGGCGGAGAAGACCATCCCCCTCGACGGCGTCGCGCTACAGCGCATTACCCGCTATGTCCTCTTCAGCTACGGCCTATCTTCCCTGGAGTGGCTGGAGGCGGAGCCCGCCGACTTTTCCGCACTTCTGGTCAAGGAGGAAAATGGCCTTCCCGTCCCCCTGGAGGCCGACCCGCAGATCGCATCACTGGCGGAGACGGATACCCTCTACAGCAGCGCGGAGCCCCTGCTGCTGCACGAGATTCCCGGTGACGACAACGCCAAGCGCCTCGCCTACTACTACGGTTCGGACCTCTCCCACCTGTACCGGGCCGAGCAGTTGACGGCCATGGTGTTCGACGACGCCGCCAACGACCCCATCATGCGAGAGGTCGCCGGGGGCAAGGCCCAGGCGGGTCTCCTTGACGAGGCGGCATCCCTCATCGCGACCCAGATCTACCAATCCCAGGTCCGTGCCGATGCCTACCGGGATTTGGCCAAGAGCCTGAGGGACTTCGGCAGGCCCATGGAAGCGGTCGAGGCCCTCGACCTGGCCTTTGCCCTCTACCTGGACATCATCGAGGCCAAGGGCAAAGCCAGCGTCGGCAAAGATGATATTTTGAACCTTCAATTTCTGGGAGCCGATTTTCGCAGAGCGGGCGCTCTTGAGAGGACCGAGGAGGTCCTTAAATACATCGAGAGCCTGGTCCCTTATCTCGGCACCTACACAACCTACAGCCGCCTGCTGACCGGGACCCTGAAAGTCCTCGATGCCCATCTGGAAGATGGGGACCTCGCAGGCGCCATGCCCCTGCTCGACTCCCTCTACGCTTATGCTCTGGAGACCCCCCCCAACGAGTCCAAGGGCAAGAGCTACTACGGGCTCAAGACCTTCTACCTCCTGGAAACGGCCGAGCGCTTCGCGGACCTGGGTGAGTCTGAGGTCGCCCTTGAAATCTGCGACCAGCTCATCGCCATCCGGGAAGATGACGGCCTGGAAGGGCTCACCTTGGACGCCACCTGGGTCTATGTGCCCGCCCTGGTGGAACTCCTTTACCGGGCCGGCGAGGCTGAAAGGGCCTTCGCCCTGGCCGAAACCATCCCGGACACCTATGTCAACCAGTTCGGTTCTACGAGGAACGGCACCAGTTACCAGACCAAAGCCTACAAACTGGTGGCCACCTATGAGGCCCTCATCTCCGGCTTCGACGCCGCCCTGGTCATCGTGAACGAACGCCTGCCGGCCGACACGGACAAGATCGAGGCGCTGACCTATTTCGCGGTCAACAAGGGAGCCGAATACATCGCCCTGGCCTACATCCTGGACGGGGAGTTCGCCCTGGCAAAACGGGCGCTCGACGCGGCGACCCAGCTTCTTGCGACCCTGGAACCTTCCAGCGACAAGGACAGGTATGTCCAATTGATCCAACAGGGCTATGCCAAGGTGGCCGACCTCTACGGGGAGATCGGGGAGAGCGACATTGCCGCCGAGTTGCTGGCCCGGGGCGAAGCGGTCCTCGGCGAGATGGCCGAGCCCGAATACCTCGTCAAGGGATCTGCGGACCTCGCCCTCGTTTACGACCTCCTCGGCCACTATTCGACGGCGGCCGGCCTGATGGAAGGAGCGTTCGTTGCCGCCGAGAGTTTCGGTTTGGGGGCGAGCGCGGAGGACGGAGCCGAGCTTTTCGAGGTCCTGGCACGGGCCTACCTGGAGATGGAGGACTTTACCGGGGCGGAGGCCGCCATCGAGCGCTTTGCCGATCGGTCGATGGCGATCTTCGACGAGGGGACGGACTACACCGGCGACGACCATGACGACCTGGCCGAGGACGAGGTCGACAATCTTCTCGACGCGGCCCGGTACATGGTCCAGGCGGGCAACCGGGCCGGGGCCCTGGCGATCGTGGACGCCGCGCGCGACACCGCCGACCAGATCTTCGTCGAGGCCACCCGGATTGAAAAATACGTGGACGACAAAAAAGACCATATCGTCGGCGGCTACGCTGACGCCGGAGACATGGAACGTGCCCTGGATCTGGCCAACGCCATCCCCTACGCCGAGGACCGCTACCTGGCCATCCAGGCCATCGCCGAGGCCTTCGCCCAGCAGGACGCCTTCGCCGACACCTGGGTGGCCAACGTCGACACGGACGGGGACGGCCGGCCCGACTTTTTCAACCCCCTCGCCTCCGAAGAGGACATCCTCGCCTCGGGCCTCGAACTGGACGAAGACAGCGACGGGGACGGCATCTCCGACGCGGAGGACCTGCGGCCCCTCTTCGCCGACTGATGCCCCCGTCTCCCCGCTTTGCATCCCTGCCTTTCTGGGCGGCCCTGGCATGGGGGGCCGCCCTGCTCTTGGTCCCCCTCGGTCCGCCGCCGCAGGCCCAGGAGGCTTCGCCGGTCCAGGAGCTTGCGCCGGTCACGGTCATCGGCCACATTCTCGACATCGGGGCCGCGGGCCGTACCACGATCGGCAGGGAGGTGCTCGAGGGCTTTCCCCGGGGCAACGGAAGCGTCAACGAAGTCCTCGACGTCCTGCCCGACGTCCAGCTCCGTGACCCCGCCCGCTCCTCCCTCACCGGGGGGGAGATCCTCCCTCCGGACGTCTCCATCTCCGGGGGGAGGGCCTACCAGAACGTCTTCACCATCGACGGGATCGGCAACAACAGCCTTCTCGACCCCACGACCCGCAACCCGCACTCGGTCGGAAACGTCCCCGGCCACCCCCAGGAAATCTTTCTCGACACCTCCCTGGTGGAGGAGATCACCCTCTACGACACCAACGTCCCGGCCCGCTTCGGCGGCTTCACCGGGGGAGTCGTGGAGACCACGGCCCGGGGCCCCCGCAAACGATATGGGGGGAATCTCTTTTTCCGCACCACCCGTGACGGCTGGACAGAGTTTCACCTCGACGACGCCGATCGGTACGATTTCGACCACTCGAACACGGCGAGCCGCCAGCCGCGCTTTGAAAAACAGCACGCCGGCATCAGCCTCGACCTCCCCCTGACCGAGCGCCTCGGCCTACTGCCGGCCTACCAGCTCCTCCACTCGCGAATCCCCCTCGCTCACCTCGGCGGCTACCGGGACCAGATCAGGCGCCTGGAGAACTACACCCTGAAGGCCACCAGCGACCTTTCCCCGGACGATCTTCTCGACCTGACCGCCGTCTACTCCCCCTACCGGAGCGACCATTTCATTCCCAACGCCCTCGGCAGCGACTTTCGCATCGAAGGCAGCGGCCTGTTGAGCGCCCTTCGCTACTACCGCTTTTTCCCGGCGGGAGACCTGGACCTGAGGGCGGCCTATCGCCAGAGCGAGAACAGCCGCGACGCCCCCCGGCATTTCCGCAGCTGGGCGGCGACCGACACCAAGGACTGGGGACGGGCAGCTGGATCGGACTACAGCCAGGAGGGGGGCTGGGGGGACATCGAAAAAACCCAGCGGACCTGGCAATTCAAGGGGGATGTCACCCTCGCCCCCCTGCTCGCCGGACCGGCCGAGCACGGCATCGGCCTCGGCTGGGACATGGAGAACACCCGGGGAACCTACGACCGCCCGCTCACCACCTACGACTACCGACAGGCACGGATCTCCCCCGACATCGTCTGCGGGGAGGACCAGTTCGCCTGCGAGGAGGGCGAGCAGTTTTTCACCGAACGCAAGGTCTACCGCAAGAGCTCCACCGAGGCGACCATCACCCAGGTCGCCCTTTACGCCGAGGACCGCGCCCGGTTCGGGAACTTCCAGGCCCTTCCCGGGCTGCGCCTCTCCTACGACGACTTCATGAAAAACGCCAACCTGTCCCCCCGGCTCAGCCTGAGCTACGACCTGAAGGGCAAGGGACGAACGGTCATCACCGGGGGGCTGAACCGCTACTACGGCCGGACCCTGCTCACCTACAAGCTGCGCGAGGCCATCGCCCCGCCGGCCGCCGAGACCCGGACTTCCCATCAAAACCGCCTGACCGCCTGGGAGCCGGCCCCTTTCCAGGGAACCAATGTCCATCGCTTCTCCCGCCTCGACACGCCCCGCTCTGACGAGGCCACGCTAGGGCTGGACCAATCCCTGATGGGAGGGCGCCTGAGCCTGAAGTACGTCTACCGCGAGGGAAGCGACGAGTTCGCCCGCCAGTACGGCCCCCTGCAGCCGGACGGTCTCCGTTACTACAGGCTGACCAACGAGGGCTGCAGCCGCCATGACAGCCTGCGCCTCTCCTGGGAGCGCTACTGGCCCGGCCACTCCCTGGCCCTCAACGCGGTCTGGCGCCAGACCCGCTCGACCAACACCGACCTGGACGAGATCATCAACGAGGAGGAGGGCGAGGCGCGAGTCTGGTTCGGAAACGAGATCGTCTACCTGGGCCAATTGCCCGAGGAAAACTACGAGCGCTGGGAGGGCAAGCTGACCTACATCGCCCGCCTGCCCTTTGGCCTGACCTTCACCAATTTCACAAAATACACCGGCAGCTACCGTGACGTGGCCAACACCGATGAGGAGAAACCGGTCCCTGAGGGCGAGCGCCGCATCGACCCGGGAACGGGGGAGGAGATCGTTGAATCCCTGGCGGTCTACGAAAGGGTCAAAAGGCCCGACGCCCTGACCTTCGACTGGAAGCTCGCATGGCAGAGAGAGCTGGGTCCGGCCCTCCTCGCCCTGAACGCAGAGATCTCCAACGTCTTCAACAGCAGAATCAGGATCGAGGAAGGGGCTGGATACCGGCTGGGTCGCCAGTTCTGGGTGGGGGTGGAGTGCTTTTTCTAGTCTGCGGGCAGACGAAGGACGTCCGGAAACGCACTGGAACCGAAACGATTGAACAGACGGAGGGAATAGGCCAAAGAGGGATCGAGGCCGGTGACCTCAAAAGTGACCAGGTTCCGGTTCTGGACATCGACGCAGGGAACTTCCATCGGAGTTGGCACGGACAAAACGCCGCCCCCTCCGTTGGCAACGAGCAGATAGCCGCGATGGACGGCCACGTCCTGACCTTCGGTGATGCCCAGGTAAGAAGCGACAAGGACGGGTCGCCGCGGGTCGGCCACGTCAACGACGACCACCCCTCCATGGCCGGAGGCGAGGTAGGCCCGCTCCCCGTCAATGGCCACGGCGCGAGAGAAGCCAGGAATGCCCAGTTGGCTCATCAGCTTCGGGCGAAGGGGGTCGCGAACGTCGACAACGGTCAGCCCTCCCCGCCCGTGGGCGACATAAGCCAGCTCCCCGGAAACGGCCACATCAAATGCGAAGCCAAATGCCTCCTCGGGCCAGGGCAATGAAAAGGTTGCAAAGAGTTTTGGCTGGGCCGGTTCCCTGATGTCGATAATGTGCAACCCGCCTTTCCCGGCAGCCAGGTAGGCCCTGCCGTCTTTCACGCAGACCCGCCTTGCATACCCCGCGGTCCCGAGCCGCCCCGCCAGCCGCAACCCGGCCCGCCCCTCCGGAGCGAGCACGAAGAGGCCGTCACGGCCGCCGGCCACGAAGAGATGACCGTTTCCCCGGTCAATGCCGTGGGCCAGCCCTTCCAACGCCAGAGACCCGGTTAAAACCGGACGCTGGGGATCCTCAACGTTCACCGTTTTTACTCCCTCGGCCCCCGCGGCCAGGTAAACCAGGTCCCCTGCCAGTACCAGGTCGTTGCCTTGGGCCGAAACAGGAAGACTGCCGACGATTTCGGGGTGGAAGGGGTCTTTGGCCTGGACAACCCGGATCCCGAAAAGCGAATCGACGAGATAGACCAGATCGTTTGCCAGGCAAACCTCGACAAAACTGCTTGCTGCGGGCGACGATCCGATGATCCGCGGAATGCGGGGGTCACTGATATCTGCGATCCGCAGTCCGCCCCTTCCGCAGGTGACGTACATCTGGCTCCCGGCGAGGGCCACCTTCAAGGCGTTTAGGGGGACATTCAGCCGCCCGAGTGGCAGGGGCTTCATGGGATCCAGGAGATCAAAAAGCTGAACCCCTTCAGTCCCACAGGCGACTGCGGCCAGGTTCCCTGCAACGGCAACCCCAAAGGCCCTGCCCTCGGTTTGGACCGTTCCGAGAAGACGAGGCCGTGACGGGTCTTCCACCGAGACCAGGTGCACCCCGCCCTCCATGGCGGCCACCAGGACCAGGTTCCCGGAAACGGCCACCTCCCTGGCCACCCCCCGGGTCTGAAGCCGACCTAGCGCCTTGGGGCGGAGTGGGTCCTGAATGTCCAGGACTTGCAGCCCCCCCTCCCCGTCGGCGAGATAAGCTCGAGGACCGTCGAGGGCAACCCCCCAGGCTCTGCCGGGAGTCTCCACGGAACCCCCGAGACGGGGGTGACGCGGGTTGGTGAGATCGACAACCTGAAATCCGGAATCTCCGTCGGCCAGATAGGCGACATCCCCGCGAAGCGCAACACCAATGGCTGTGCCGGGGGACTTGACCGAACCGACGACCGAAGGCCCCCTCGGGTCGTGAAGGTCGATGGCCATCACATGCCCATCGTTAAGGAAGCAACCGAGGTTCCCGTCCACGTCAACATCAACGGAAGCTGTCGGGCTCCTTACAAGGGCATCGCCCTCTCGCCCTTTCTGAAACGTACCTGTCGAGCCGATAAGTTTCGGCGTTTTTAGAGTTTTCAGATCAAAAACCTGCAGGCCGTGATGATCACTGGCAACGTAGGCCAAGTCTCCGGCAGGTGCCAAGGCGCCGACGCGACCGGCCGTGGGGGCCGTTGGGAGTTCTGGGCTTTCTGGCAGAGGCAGTTCCAAGATTTTCAGCCCCGTCCTGCCGTCCGCCAGAAAAGCGAAGTCCCCGTCGAGGGCCACCCCACGGACTATGCCCTTGGTATCGACCACTCCCTCGATCCTGGGTCTGGCCGGATCATCCAGATTCACGACGACCAGCCCTGAGGGCCCGGCAGAGATATAGGCGCGCCCCCCCCGGCAGGTGACCTTCGTGACCCAGTTTGGGATATCCGCGTGACCAATAATTGCGGGCCCCTGCGCCCCGGACAGGCTGACAACATGCAGTCCCTCACGAAAGTCGGCAATCAGTGCCAGGTCCCCGGCCGAGGCCACGCCCCTGGCTATCCCCGGGGTGTCGACCTCGGCAACCTTCCGCAGGCAGGACGGATTCCCGATGTCCAGGATCAGAAGACCTTTTCTGTCATTGGCGACATAAGCTCGGTCCCCTTCAATCGAAACGGACCAGGCGAACCCCTCGGTGTCAAACCGGGACAGGAGCTTCGGTTCGGAGGGATCGGCGACATCGACGACATGGATTCCATTCTTGCCGTTAGTCGTCAACACCAGGTCGCCTGCGACGGCAAGCTCCCAGGTCACCCCGGGAAGGGGAACCGTACTGACCAGGGTTGGATTTTCCGGGTCGCTGACATCGACGATCAGCAGACCGCCCTCGCCGTCCGCGACATAGGCCCGATCCCCCTGAAGGACCACACTGATCGCCTTTCCGGGCGTGCTCATGGCCCCGAGAAAATGGGGCCTGGAGGGGTTTGAAACATCGACAACCTGCATCCCGTAATGGCTGCTGGCCAGGTAAGCCCTGCCATCGGCCACCGCCACCCCCGTAAACAACCCGAGGGTGTCCAGCGAGCCGACGATGGCCCGGCTGTTGGAAAGGTCCGCGTAGAGCGCGGCCCGGACCGACTCATCGAGGCCTTCCCCCGTAACCGAAACCTCCAGCAGCGCGCCGTCATCGACCGTTCGGGTCGAGACCGCGGTCATGACGGGTGCGCTCGGCACGCCGTCGGCCTCCATGGCAAGCCGAACCAGAAAGGCCAGCAGGCCTGACCAGGCAGCAATACCGATGACAATCAAAAGGAAGAGTTTCTTGCTCATGGTCTCGATAATGGAAAACCGCAGGGGGGCGGTTTCACGCCGCGGGAGAAGCATCCAGCCACTTGTGCACCATTCCTTGAAGCTGCTTCTGCTTAAAGGGCTTTCTCAGGTAGTCGTCCATCCCCGAGGCGAGACAGATATCGACGTCCTCCTTCAGGGCGCGGGCGGTCAGGGCGACGATCGGAACGGAGATGCCCCGTTCCCGGATCTTGCGGGTCGCCTCCAGGCCGTCCATCTGGGGCATCTGCCCGTCCATCAGGATCAAGTCGAACCCCCCCCCACCGGCCGATTCGACGGCCTCGAGGCCGTTGTCGACGATGGTCACCTGGCAGCCAATTCCCTCAAGCAGGATTTTCAGCAGGCGCTGGGTGGTGGCGTTGTCCTCGGCAATCAGGATTCGTCACCCAGAAGTTTTCCGATCGTCCGCTGCCCCCTCCCCGGCGAGCGGGGAAAGGGGCGAGGGCGCATTTTCGTTTTCTTTGCCAACGCGGGCGAGAAACTGGGCCAGTGTCGCTGTCCGCACGGGCTTGTACAAACATTCGACGTCCGAACACCTCCCCCTGTCCAGATCCTCGTAGCGCCGATCCTGCCGGCAGAGAAGAACCAGGCGGGTGCCGGCTGCCGAGGCCTCCATGGTCAGTGCGGAGTCCAGACCCCCGCCTGGCCCCGTCGCCAGATCGGCATCGATCAGGACGACCCGGTAGGGACGCTCCTCCCGAGCGCCCTGGCGCAACAGATCGAGAACCCGGGGAAGATCGGGGGCGCTGTCCGCTGCCACGCCGAGAGCTGCGGACTGACTCAGGAGCATGTCACGGGTCCCCCCGTGGCGGCTCCCGAGAAGGAGACGGCCCCCCATGAGTTCTTCTGGCAGCGGCCGATGGCACAACCGGAGGCGCTCCTGCTTCTCCAGCCGAACCACGACGATAAAGGACGCCCCCCTTCCCTCTTCGCTCTCCACCCAGATCTCCCCGCCCATCAGGCTGACCAGCTGCTTGGTGATAGCCAGCCCGAGCCCGGTCCCTCCAAACTTCCTGGTGGTGTTATTGTCGGCCTGGGAAAAGGATTCAAAAATCGTCTCCTGGACCTCCCGGGGGATTCCCACCCCCGTGTCGCAGACCTCGAAGCGCAGCAGGAGAGAGCCGTCTTCCTCGCTGAGGGAGGAAAGCCGGATCGCCACCTCCCCCTTCTCGGTGAACTTCACCGCGTTTCCGACAAGGTTGAGCAGAACCTGGCGCAGGCGTGCCGGATCGCCACGCAGGGACTCGGGGGTGCCCGGCTTGATCTGGCAGGAGATTTCAAGCCCCTTGCCATGGGCCTTCTGGGCAAAAAGAGCGACAGCGGCCTCGGCGGTCTCGCGCAGGTCGAAGTCGACCCTTTCAAGTTCCAGCTTGCCCGCCTCGATCTTGGAATAATCGAGAACGTCGTCGAGAATGGTCAGCAAGGCGTCCCCTGAATTATGTACGGTCTCAACCAGGCTGCGCTGGTTGGAATCGAGTTTACCCTTCAGCAACAGTTCGCTCATGCCGAGGACCCCGATCATGGGGGTGCGAATCTCGTGGCTCATGATGGCAAGGAAATTCGACTTGGCCAGGGTGGCGGACTCGGCCTCCGCCTTGGCGCGTTCGAGTTCGTTGACGACCACTTGCAGTTCATCGTTAGCGGCGGCGGTAGCCTCGTTGGCCCTGCCCAGGTCGAGAACGGTTTCCTGCAGTTCCACGTTGGCCATGAGCAGTTCCCCGGTCCGAAGATCGACCATTTCCTGCAGGTGGTGCTGGTGCTGGTGAAGCTCTGAGTCGCGCTCCTGAATGCGGGCCAGCAGATCGTTGAACCCGTCGATCAACTGCCCGACCTCATCCCCGCTCCCCCTTCGGGCCCGCAATGCGAAGTTTTCCTCATCGGCCACGGCTTTCACGGTATCGAGAAGATTGAGAATGGGACGGGAGACCAGATTCTGCAGTTTGGCCCCGATGAGAAAGGCCAGAAGGATGAGCAAACCGAAAATGGAGACGGCAGCAACGCCGAACCAGAGCAGACGCTTTTGCAAAACGCTCAGGTCTCTCTGCAAAAGGACCATGCCAAGGTGCTGCCCGTCGTGTATGACCGGCGCCGCCAGGGTCAGGTGGTCGGAGGTGAAAAGGTGGGCACCCCGACTCGCCTCGATAGCCTGAAGAACCTGTCCGGGGAGAGAACCCCGCGAGGAATCCCCTTCGGTCAGGTGGACAGAGGTTTTGGCGTACCGGGAAAAGAGCCGGGCCTTTCTGTCGAAAAGATAGGCCAAACGGATACTTGGTTCTTCGGCAAGGGCTGCCAGCATCTTGTCTGCCCCGGCCCGGTCACGAAAAACCAGCATCGATCGGCTGTTGGCTCCGATGATTTCGGCCAGAGAGGAGAGTTCAGAAATAGCGGCTCTCTTGTAGGAGACCGTTTCGATAACAATAAACGCGACTGTGGTCAGCAGCAGGATGATGACGCTGACGAGCAGAATGAGCAGGTTCAGTTTGTGCCTGATCGGCGCTTGCCGGAAAATTCCCATGGAATTCAAAGCCCCTGAGCAACCACTGGCCGGGACGGCACCGGCCCTCCCCAAAAA
The DNA here is from genome assembly GCF_002868845.1 of Desulfuromonas sp. Classification (NCBI taxonomy): domain Bacteria; kingdom Pseudomonadati; phylum Thermodesulfobacteriota; class Desulfuromonadia; order Desulfuromonadales; family Desulfuromonadaceae; genus Desulfuromonas; species Desulfuromonas sp. The sequence goes on along the minus strand of NZ_PKUB01000018.1, from coordinate 8,238 downwards.
ACAGAAAACAGTGCCCGACCCGACGGGCAGGAAAGGAAATTGTGAAATATTAACAATTTGTATCATTTTAGGGAAGAGCTTTCTGGCCCAGCAACAAAAACAAAGGCCACCTTGGGGAGTGGCCTTTGATGGAGGGAGACAGAAGAACTCGGGCAGGGAGGAAAGAGACTACTTTGATCCCTTGATCAGGCCGTCCTCGGCCAGTTTGTCCACCACCACTTCGCTGAAGGATACGATCTCATCCTGGACGACTCCCTCCACGACCGTCTCCGACAAGGCGGACCACACCGGCCGCTCGCTCGCGGCACCGTAGAGGTTGGTTTCCAGGGTCACGACCTTGTATTCGATGATGTACTCGGTCCTTCTTATGGACCCGTAACTGCCCGCGTAGTCCCCGTACCAGTCGCGATAGGCAGGACGCACCCCTGGGTAGTACGATCCGCTCGGAGGATAGCTCCGAGCGGAGACGTCGGTGATTCTTTCCCTCTCGGTCTTGCTGCGGACCAACTTCGTGACGATGACCCCGTCGACCCCCATCCCCTTCACCCTCGAGGCGATCATGACCTTCTCCAACCTCTCCCCTTCAGGCAGTACCCGGTGCCCCGGCGTTGCCTGCACCCCGCGCAGCTCGAACTGCCTGGCCAGTTCGGTCTCGAAAATCCTTCGGACCACAGCGTCTTCGGCGAACCCGATCACGAGTACCTTTTTCAATGATCTTTCCTTGTAGGCATCATCCATCCAGGTTCCGGTCAGGGTGGTGGACTGCGCGCAGCCAGCCAGCACCCACAACCCGATGGCCGCGAAGAGACCCAAATAAATGAGTTTATTTCTCATCGTTCGCCTCCCTGATATTTATGAATTTTGATTATTCACTCGACTCCAACAATAATGAATGAGCATGACGGTCGGAAGCAAAACCAAGATCCGTGTCTCACGCAAAGCCTCAAAGACGCCAAGAAGGAGGGCTACAAACCGAGGCTCAATGTCATTCTTTGCGGCGTTGCGGCTTGAGTGAGCGAATGGGAAGGGGCGCGAGGTCGATTTTGATTTCAATCGTCCAGATTTCTCTGGCAGAGGGTAAGTTCCTGCAACACCTCTGAACTCGACTTCCGCGGAATACGTAACCAGATTTCAATTTTACGGCCCGACCAGCCGACAGACATGCCGACTGGCCTCCCTCGGGCAAGGATTTTAAAAATGCCGCACCGTCGCTAGAGAAGTTCGTAGAAGGATATTTTCTGAAACCGGAAGGAGTCGACGAAGCGGTCGAAGTCTTCCACCAGAGCCAGGTCGTACGCCTCATCGGCGGCCCGCCATTGGGTAAAATGAAAGGCCACCACACGCTCACCGCGCCGAGCCAAAAGAACCTTGCAGTACACCTTGTGCCGAAGGACCGGTTCAATCCCCTCGGTCACCACTTCGAGCCCCTCTTCTCCGAGGATCTGAAGTGGCCTGAGTTGAGGAGGCTTGAAGTCAACCCGGGCCGCCCAGAGAAATCGCTTGAAGAACTCCTCCTGGCGCTGAATAAGTTCCTTCGAATAACCAAAGGGCTCCTCGGCATAAGCGAAAGTGCTTTCGCAGGGATAACTGCCAGGGTCATCCCCCTTGCAGCCCCGGAAGAAGGCGAGAGAGATGTCGGTTTCGTCCAAATCGAGGATCCGCCAGGGTAAGGGAGGGGGCTCGAAAGCGTATTCCTCCTGCCATACGACACTCCCGTCAACTTGGCGCATGGTGCCCCAGGGGTCAAGAGAAGGATTGACGGATGAAGCACACCCGCCGAGAACCATCAGGCCGACCAGTAAGAAGGGTAGACTCCCCATGATCTGTCGTTTCATATCTCCTCCTCCCGGTGGAGTTTCTTCAGCACCAGAAGGATCTCCCGGTAATCGGGAGAACCGTCGCGCATATAGCGGATCCTCCCCCACTTGTCGATCACCACCGACTTGCGGGAAAACATGGGGTAACCCTCTCTCAGGGTGCCGAACCATATCCCCAGGTGTCCCACCGAATTTGACAGGATGGGAAAGGTCAGGCCCAACTCACGGGTCCAGAACCTCAGGGTCTCGACATCGTTGCGACTGACACCCGCCACGCGGGCGTTGAAGCGGTCATAGAGGTCGAGGTTCCTCTGATGACCCTCCATTTCCCCCGTTCAGACGGGGGTGAAGGCCGCGGGGAAGAAGGTCAGAACCAGGTGGTGCTGCCCGTAGTAGTCGCGGTCGTAGTCGACCAGGCGGTCCTCGGAGGAAGCCAGGGCGAAGATCGGGGCTCGGTCCCCAACCTTCTTGGCCATGTCAGGACGGGCACGGGCGGCCCAGGCAGGGTCGCAAACGACCAATCCCAAAACGAGCAGCAGAAGCCAGGGGGCCAGATATGGCGGTTTCTTTAAACCCATGGTGTCCATCTCCTTTCTTAAGGAACAGGAGCATCTTTCAACCTCTCCGTGGTTCCCTGATGTCGGGCGCCCCAATATTTCGGGAAAACTGTCACTTATGAAAAGATTCAATCACAAGCCTATCCTTTGTCCATATCGATTTTCGGATATACCGGAGGGGAAAACCAGATTCGAAGGGGCCATGACGAAGACTGGGGACTCAGCATCCTGAGTCCCCAGTCTTCTGGCAGGCAAAATTACGGAGCCTTTATGGTCGATCTGAATCTCATCCCCCGCGGCCGTTATTAGACAGACCGTATCCATTTCCGCGAGGCGGTTTCGCCTTCCCGTTGTTGGGAATGTTGCCCCGGCCCGGATTCCAGGACTTCGCCGCGTTGGCCTTCTCCACCAGCATGGCCATAATCACCGGGGTCGCATAGGCTGCGTAAGCGCTTTTTCGTAAAAAATCCCGGCGCCCCTCATCCGCTCCCTCCCTTTTCTTCGTTTCATTCATGGCTTTTTTCCTTTCCTTCAATGCGATTGGGAGTGCTTTGCCCAGCTAATATATTTGAGTCAGCCGTTTCAAAAGGCACATACGGCATGTACCGTGACAGGAAACAGATTCGATTTCGAGCACTGCTTCTTTTCGAACCCCCCTCACAAAAGATCAAACATTGCCCACTTGCCACACTATTCATTGTCTAAAATTTAAACGATAAAGGGTTTTACACAATTGCTTTAAAGTTATACTTTTAAAAAAAAATGGTTTCAAACAAACTCATACTTTAGTTTGGCTCAGAAAAAACACACACCCCTGCTACTCGTTGTCTAACCTTCTCGAAGCCCAGACCGTCTGTGACCCCCGGCAAGAGACAAAAACGCTCTGAACTTTCACCAGAATGGCCACGGGCCTCCTTCCCAAAGTATCTCCCGAAAACCGGTTTGTGACACTGCTCCTTCGGTGGTTATTTGCCGATGTCAGCAAAACTTGAATTATTGAATTAAACCCATATGATAAATAGGTAATAGATGTTCAAGTCTCTGATATTACATAAATACAGGAGGCCTGTTTTTCATGCATCAAACCGCCTGCCACGAATGCGACCTCCTTCAGCACGTCCCCGACCTGCAACCGGGAGCGAGCGCCCGTTGCCTGCGCTGCGGCTCTCTCCTGTTCCGACACAAGGCTGACAGTATCAACCGTACGCTGGCCTGGACGCTGGCGGGCATGGTGCTCTTCCTCGTCGCCGTCACTTTCCCCTTCCTCGGAATGGAGAGCGGCGGCATCAAGCGCCACACGGCGCTGTTGACCGGGATCATGGAAATCTACCGGCAGGGGATGCTCGGCCTGGCGTGCCTGGTGCTGCTGACCTGCGTGGTGGTGCCCCTGGTCCAGATGATTGGCCTGTTCTACGTATATATTCCGCTCAAGTTGAACCGGCGGGCCCCTTTTGCCATGCAGGTGTTCCGGCTTTTTCAGCACCTCCAGCCCTGGAGCATGATGGAGGTCTTCATGCTCGGCATCCTGGTGTCACTGGTGAAACTGGGGAAAATGGCGACCATCGTGCCTGGCCTGGCGGTCTTCGCCTTCGCCCTGCTGATCTTCGCCCTGACCTTTGCGGTCTCGTCGGTCGACTCCCACCTGGTCTGGGAGCGCCTGGAGGACAAGTCGTGAACCGGCCGCTGGCCTCCGCCCGGCAGCTCGGCCTGGTGCTCTGTCACGACTGCCATCTCGTGGTCCGCCAGCCGTCGCTGATTCGCGGTCAATCGGCCCTCTGCCCCCGTTGCGGCGCGGCGCTCCACCAGCGCAAGCCGAACAGCCTCGCGCGCACCCGGGCGCTGTTGATCGCCTCTTTTATCTTCTATATCCCGGCCAATGTGCTGCCGATCACCATCTCGTCCACGCTCGGCAGCGAGCAGGCCGACACCATCATGAGCGGCGTGATCTACTTCATCAAGAGCGGTTCCTGGGAGATCGCAGCGGTGATCTTCATCGCCAGCGTCTTCGTTCCGCTGATGAAGCTGATGATCCTGACCTCTCTGCTCCTCTCGGTGCAGTTCAAATCGCAATGGCGGCCGAAGGAGCGGACCCAGCTCTACCGGATGACCGAGGCCGTGGGGCGCTGGTCGATGGTCGACATCTATGTCGTCACCATCCTGGTGGCCCTGGTCAAGCTCGGGGCGCTGGCCAATGTCGATGCCGGTCCTGCGGCGGTCTACTTCGCCGCGGTGGTCGTGATCACCATGTTCGCCGCGGAGAGTTTCGACCCACGGCTGATCTGGGATGCCCTGGAGGAAAAGCATGGCTGAGGAAAAGACTCAAAGAAACTCGGCAGAAAATGCTCCTGAAGCGGTCGTGCAGGCCCGGCGCTCCATTTCGAT